>NZ_DAOUCJ010000087.1 GCF_034432235.1 Thermoflexus sp.
GACCGCTACCTTGCGGCGTTCTGGATCCACCACCCACACCATCGCCACTCCCGCTTCCAGCCACTCGCTCACCTTGCGCAGAACCTCGGTATATCGATCGGACGGCGAGAGGATCTCCACGGCCAGGTCGGGGGCTCCCTCGAAGAAGCCGGTAGGGAGGCCTTCGGGGGGGAGGCGTTCGGCGCGGATGAAGGCCACATCCGCCGCCCGCACCGTGTCCGGATCCCGCCGCAACACAAACCCCACCTCGCCGGTCAGGATCCTCCCCAGCCGATGGGTCCTGACGAACGACCGCAGGACCGTGGTGAGCTCTGCAACCAGGTCGCCGTGAAGGGAACCAGTAGGGCTCATGGGGACCAGCCTCCCCTCGATGAGCTCGTAGCGCGCCTCTTCCCCCAGAGCGAGCAGCTCCTCAGCGGTCCACCGGCGTTCCGTTTCCCGTGGAATGGCCATCGCTGCCTCCCGGGATCAGGGTCAGTCTGGTCCCCCCGGTGGGATCCAGCGGGCCAGCCCGGAGCGGCGGGCGGAGCGGCGAGCGGGGAGCCGTTCCAGATGGGCAGCCAGCTGCTCCAGGCTGGCCAGGTTATGTACCGGCAGGAAATCATCAATGTAAGGTAGGGCGGCCTGCATCCCCCGGGTCAGGGGCTGATATCCGGGGATCCCGAGCAGCGGGTTCAGCCAGATCAAACGATAGCACGATTTCTGGAGCCTTTCCATTTCCCGCTGCAGGAGCTCCACATCCCCCCGATCCCACCCGTCGCTGATGATCATCACCACGGCCCCACGGCCCAGCACCCGCCGCGCCCAGTCCCGATTGAACACGTGCAGGCATTCCCCGATGCGGGTTCCCCCGGACCAGTCCATCACGGTTTTGCCGACTTCCCGCAGGGCCTCATCCAGATCCCGATGGCGCAAACAGCGGGTGATGCGGGTGAGGCGGGTACCGAAGACGAACGTCTCCACGTGGCGTCGGGTGTGGCTCAGGGCGTGGAGGAAATGGAGAAGCATCCGGGCGTAGCGCTCCATGGAGCCGCTGATATCGCACAGCACCACCAGCGGTCGGGGCTTGTGCTTGCGGGCGCGCCAGAGCAGTCGAACCCACTCCCCGTGGTGGCGCATGCTCCGCCGCACCGTCCGCCGGAGATCCAGCCGCTCCCCCTTCGGGCCCGGGCGCAGCCGCCGGGTCTCCCGCTCGGAGATCCGCCAGCGCAGGCGGGCCATCAGGCGGCGGGCCAGCTGGATTTCCTCTTCCGAGAAGCGCTCGAATTGTTTGCGACGCAGGAGCTCAACCGGGCTGTAGGTCATCGCCCGATCGGTCAGGATCACCGGCGGGGCCTCGGGGTTGCCAGCGGGAGGCTCTCCGGATGGGGGGTGGCCTACCTCCGCGGGGCGGGGCCGGTTCTCCCGCCGCCGGATCGGCCCGGGGGCCGTGGGGAGGAGGCCGGGCGGCAGCTGCCCCCCCATCAGGGGGTTGCGCCAGAACCATTCAAAGATCCGGTCGAAGATCTCCAGGTCCTCGCGGCGGCAGATCAGGGTGCAGCGGGCCGCGTGATAAAAGGCCTCCCGATCGCCCAGGGGGATCCATTCCAGCGCCCGCACCAGGGCCATGATCTGGCCAGGGGTGATGGGGACCCCGGCCGCTCGCAGTGTGCGCCCGAAGCGGACCAGATGATCCAGCAAATGGCCTGGCATCTCTATCCCTGTCGCAGGAAGATCCCTTTCAATGATCCCCCGAGGGCATTTCGGCTCGCAGGAGGGCCTTCGTCAGGAGGTCTTGAGCGATCTCCCCGCGCACCTTGAGCACATCGTCCTGGTATTTCAGCAGCACCCCCAGCGTCTCATCGATCACGGCCGCGTCCAGCTCCGTCTGATCCAGGGCCAGCAGGGCCGCCGTCCAGTCCAGGGTCTCCGCCACTCCGGGCAGCTTATAGAGGTCCAGGCGTCGGAGCTCCTGCACGAAGGCCACGATCTGCCGGGTCAGGCGCTCGGGGGCGTCCGGGATCCGGGCCCGCACGATCTGGATTTCCTTCTCGAAGGATGGATAATCGATCCAGAAATAGAGGCAGCGCCGTTTGAGGGCGTCGTGGATCTCCCGCGTCCGGTTGGAGGTGATCACCACCACAGGCGGCTGCTCCGCCCGCACCGTCCCGATCTCGGGGATGGTGATCTGCCAGTCGGAGAGGAGCTCCAGGAGGAAGGCCTCGAACTCCTCGTCAGCCCGATCCAGCTCATCGATGAGGAGCACCGGGGGGCGGCCGTTTTTGGCCTCCAGGGCCTGAAGGAGCGGGCGTTTGATCAGGAAGGCCGGGCTGAAGATCTGCTGGCGGATGCGGATCTCATCCCGCTCCCCGGAGGCCTCCAGCATCCGGATCTGGAGGATCTGGCGGGCGTAATCCCACTCGTAGACCGCGCTGTGGACATCCAGCCCTTCGTAGCACTGGAGGCGGATCAGATCGGTCTGCAGCAGATCCGCCAGGACCTTGGCGACTTCCGTTTTGCCGACGCCGGGCTCGCCCTCCAGGAAGAGGGGGCGGCCCAGGCGCAGGGCCAGGAAGATGGCCGTGGCCAGCCCGCGATCGGCGATATAACGATGCGCCTTCAAGGCCTCCATCACTTCATCGATGGAGCGGGGGAACACCGATGCCTCCACAGATGGCAGGGATCGCTTGCCTCTCCCTCAGCGCTCCCGGGATGGGATCCGGAGGGTCGGCTCCAGATGGTCTCTTTCAAAAGCAAAATAATTTTAACACGGATGAACGAGATCCCCTGGTGGCTTCCAGAGGATAAGTGGTCCATCCAGCCCCAAGAGCCCCGGGGGAACCTGGCGTGAGGCTTCCCGCTCAAAGAAAACAACCCGGGGGATGGGGGGCACCATCGGCGTCCCCATCCCCCGGGGAGAATCCATCCGCGATGATGGGTGGAGGACCGGGGGCTTTACGCTGCGCGCCCGGCGGCCCGGAGCAGGGCCCGCCGGGTGAGGACGGCGCACAGATGGGCCCGATAGGCGGCCGAGGCGAAGGGATCGCTCAGCAGGCCCTCCGGGCTCACCATGTTCTCGGTCGCCGCGCGCACTGTTGCCTCGTCCAGCCGCCGGCCGACCAGCGCCTGCTCTACGTTCGTGGCCCGGAAGGCTTTGGGGGCCGCGCCGGTGATCCCGATCCGGGCCTCCCGGCAGACGCCGTTTTCCACCCGGACCACCGCCGCGACCCCGACCACCGCGTATCGGGAGGCCGGGTGGGGGAACTTCTCATAAGCCCAACCGGTGCCTTTGCCCAGAACCGGCACGTGGACCTCGGTGAGGATCTCGCCGGGCTGGAGGGCCGTGGTCAGCATCCCCACGAAGAAATCATCGGCCGCGATCGTTCGCTCCCCGTTCGGGCCGACGGCCTTGATCGTCGCCCCCAGGGCCAGCATCGCCGCCGGGTAATCCGCCGCTGGGTCCGCATGGGCGAGGCTCCCGCCGATGGTGCCCATATTGCGCACGGCCGGATCCCCGATGTGGGCGGCCACCTCTGGAAGGAGCGGACACCACTGCTTCAGCTCCTCCGAGAATTCCACTTCCCGATGGGTAGTCAATGCCCCGATGACCACCGTGCCGTCGGTCCGCCGGATCCCTTTCAGCTCGGCCACGCGCCCGATGTCCACCAGCGCCGGCGGGCTCGCCAGACGCAGCTTCATCAAGGGGATCAGGGAGTGCCCCCCGGCCAGCACCTTCGCCTCCGGATGTTGTCGCAGGAGGTTCAGGGCCTCCTGCAGGGTGCTCGCCCGGTAGTATTCAAAGGACGCCGGATACATCGTCCCCTCCTCTCCGGTTCAGGTCAGCGGGTGGGGAGGGGCCTGAAAGCCCCTCCCCCGGTGTCGTTCAGGCGGCGCGGGCGGCCTGGATCGCCCGCCAGATCTTCTCCGGGGTGAGCGGCATGTCGATGTGGCGGATCCCGAAGGGCGCCAGGGCGTCCATCACCGCATTGACCGCGGCTGCGGTCGCTGCGATGGTGCCGGTCTCGCCGATGCCCTTCACCCCCAGCGGGTTGTGCGGGCACGGCGTCACGGTGTGGTCGATCTCAAAGGCGGGCAGGTCATCGGCCCGCGGGAGGGCGTAGTCCAGCAGGGACGCCGAAAGGAGCTGCGCGTTCTCATCGTAGATCGCCCCCTCCAGCAGCGCCTGGCCGATCCCCTGGGCGATGCCCCCGTGGACCTGCCCCTCGGCGATCAGCGGGTTGATGATCCGCCCGGCGTCGTCCACCGCCACGTAGCGCAGGATCTTCACCTTCCCGGTCTCCGGATCCACCTCCACCACGCAGATATGGGTGCCGAAGGGGAAGGTGAAGTTCTTGGGATCGTAGAAGGAAGAGGCCTCCAGCCCCGGCTCCAGGCCCGGCGGATAGTTGTGGGCGAGATAGGCCTGGAGGGCCACCTCCTGGAAGGTCTTGAAGCGGTCGGGCACGCCCTTCACGTAGAACTTCCCGTCCTCGAAGACCACGTCCTCCTCGGCGGCCTCCAGGAGGTGCGCGGCGATCTTGCGGGCCTTCTCCTTGATTTTCTGGAGGCTCAGGACGATGGCGCTGCCCCCCACCGGGGCGCTGCGGCTGCCGTAGGTGCCCATCCCGAAGGGAACGCTCCCCGTATCCCCGTGGACGATCTCCACGTCCTCGATGGGGATGCCCAGCTCGTCGGCCACGATCTGCGCGAAGGCGGTCTCGTGACCCTGGCCGTGGGCGTGGGAGCCGGTGTAAACGGTCACCTTCCCGGTGGGGTGCACCCGGACCAGGGCGCTCTCCCAGAGGCCGGCCTGGGCGCCCAGGGAACCCACGACCTGAGAGGGGGCGATGCCGCAGGCCTCGATGTAGCAGGAGAAGCCGATGCCGATATAGCGGCCCTGCTTGCGGAGCTCCTCCTGCTGCCGGCGCAGTTCCTTATAGTTGATGGCCTCCAGCGCCTTGTTCAGGGCGCCCTCGTAGTTGCCGCTGTCATACTGGAGGGCCACCGGGGTTTGATAAGGGAATTTGTCCGGCGGGATGAAATTCTTCCGCCGGAACTCCGCGGGGTCCTCCCCCAGCTCCCGGGCCATCAGATCCATCAGCCGCTCCACCACGTAGGTGGCCTCCGGCCGCCCGGCCCCTCGGTAGGCGTCCACCGGGGTGGTGTGGGTGAAGACCCCGGTCACCTCACAGTAAATGGTGGGGATCTCATACTGGCCGGAGAGCAGGGTGCCGTAGAGGTAAGTGGGGATCGCCGGGGCGAAGGTGGAAAGATAGGCGCCCAGGTTGGCGATGGTCTTCACCCGCATCCCCAGGATCTTCCCCCGCTCATCCACCGCCAGCTCCGCCTCGGTGATGTGGTCGCGGCCATGGGCGTCGCTCACGAAACTCTCCCGTCGCCGCGCCGTCCATTTCACCGGCCGGCCCACTTGTTTGGCCGCCCAGGTGACGATGGTCTCCTCCGGGTAGACGAAGATCTTGCTGCCGAAGCCGCCGCCCACATCGGGGGAGATCACCCGGAGTTTGTGTTCTGGAATGCCCAGGACGAAGGCGGCCATGAGCAGCCGGTGGACATGAGGGTTCTGGCTGGTGACCCAGAGGGTGTATTCATCGGTGGCCGGGTTATACTGGGCCATCGCCGCCCGGGGCTCGATGGCGTTGGGGATCAGGCGCTGGTTGACCAGCTCCACCTTCACTGTCCGATGGGCCCGACGGAAGGCCTCGTCGGTCTTCTCCCGATCGCCGATGGACCAGCGGAAGCAGACGTTATCGGGGGCCTCATCATGGACAGCGGGGGCGCCCGGTTGCAGGGCCTTGGCCCCGTCGGCCACCGCCGGGAGCACCTCATACTCCACCTCCACCAGCTCGGCTGCGTCCTCCGCCGTGTAGCGATCCTGGGCGATCACCACCGCCACGATCTCCCCCACGTGGCGGACCTTGTCCACGGCCATCGGGTAATGCGGGGGCAGCTTCATCCCGGGGAGCAGCCAGCCGCATGGGAGGGACTTCACCCCGCTGTCCACCATATCCTTCCCGGTGAACACGGCGATCACCCCCGGATGCCGGAGCGCTTTCTCTGTATGGATGGTTTTGATCCGGGCATGGGCATACGGGCTGCGCACCATCGCCGCGTAGACCAGGCCGGGAAGGGTAAGGTCATCCACATAGGTGCCGCGCCCCGTGATGAAGCGCGGATCCTCCCGCCGTTTCATCGCCACACCGAAATAGCGCGTCGCCATCGCCGCCTCCTTTCCGGCTTTCCGGCGTTTGAAGTCGAGGAACACCTTGTGGGGCTCAGGCCTGCACGCGGAGCTTCTCCGCTGCGTAGCGCACCGCCCGGACGATGTTGTGATAACCGGTGCAGCGACAGTAGTTGCCCTCCAGGGCGTGGCGGATCTCCTCATCCGTCGGGTTGGGGTTACGCTGCAGGAGGTCGTAAGCAGCGAGGATCATCCCGGGGGTGCAGAAACCGCACTGGAGGCCGTGCATCTCCCAGAAGCCTTCCTGGAGCGGATGGAGCTGGCCGTCCCGCGCCAGGCCCTCGATGGTGGTGATCTGGGCTCCGTCTGCCTGGACCGCGAACACCGTGCACGACTTCACAGCCTTCCCATCCATCAGGACCACGCAGGCGCCGCATTGACTGGTGTCACACCCCACGTGGGTCCCGGTCAGCCCCAGGACCTCCCGGAGGAAGTGGACCAGGAGCATCCGGGGCTCGACCTCCCGCTGGTAAACCTGGCCGTTCACCGTGACTGTCACCGGAACTTTCATGGGCCCCTCCTCATTGAAATGAAGGTTCCTGCCCGTGAGCCTCTCCCGATGGGCCAGCGCCTATCCGGGCGGGGGGATACATACAGGCTTTCACGAGGAGGTCAGTTGGGCTTCCAGGTTCTTCAATCCTTGATTCACCAGCATCTGGGCCGTCGGTTCCAGGAGCCGGGCGCCTATGCTCATGAGCAGCCCCGTCACCGCAGCCTCCCCTTCATAATGCAAAATCGTCTCCCCGTCGTCTGCCGTGAGATCGATCGTGCCACTGGCATCCACCGTGCCTTGAGGCCCTTGCGCCTGGATCCGGATGCGGTAATGGTTTGGGGGGTCGATCTCCGAGAGGGTGATGCGGGCTTTATAGCGGCCGCTGATGGGCCCGATGCCCAGACGCATTTCGGCCTCATAAATGTTATCCCCCACCGGCTCCAGACGCTCCACTCCCGGGAGCAGACGGGCGATCACCTGGGGATTCATCAAGGCCCCCCAAACGCGATCCACGGCCGCCTTAAACCGATAGGATCCCTTCAGCCGCATTGGGGCGCTCGCTCAGAGGATATTCACTGAAGGCACTTCGATTATACCCACCAGCCTGAATTCCTGTCAAGACTTCCCCTCCAAGCCGTGCTATGAGTATGAAGAAAACATCGTTTTCGCTCGATTTGGGAAACAAATAACAAGCTGGTGATATTTCGAACAATGGGGAATGCTTATGCCGATGGCTTCCGGCCGCGGGATCCTCTCGCGGGCGCTCGCTTCCACGGCGGAAGGGGGGATGCGTCCTTCGGGCTTCCGGTTTCCTGGATCCTGGGGAGGAGCAGGCGCCATGGCCTGGGTGGACGGGGAGGACCGGTTGTGCTATAACCCCAACGATAGGTTCCCAGAGACGCTCTCGGCGGGAGGTCTCTATGCAGATCGAAACCCGAACCGGTGCGATCCAGGAGGTCGAGGCGGATGCGGTGGTGGTGAACCTGCTGGAGGGGATCACCACCCCTGGCGGGGCCACCGCGGCGGTGGATCGAGCGCTGGAGGGACGGATCTCCCGGGTACTGGCCGCCGGGGATTTCCGGGGCCGCCTGGGCGAGACCCTGGTGCTCTATACGGATGGCCGGATCCCCGCCCCCCGGGTCATCCTGGTGGGGCTGGGACCGGAGGCATCTTTGAACGCGGAGAAGGTTCGCCATGCCGCGGCGGCCGCCGCTCAGCGGGCCCGCGAGCTGAAGGTGCGACGGCTCGCTACCGTCGTCCACGGGGCCGGCCGCGGCGGTCTCTCCCCCGAGGAAGCAGCCCAGGCCACCGTGGAGGGGACTTTGTTGGGCCTTTACACCTACCAGCGTAAAAAGGAAAGCGCTGATCGCCAAGGGCCGGAGGTCCTTCTCTTGGTGGAATTCGATGCGGCCAAGCAGGCAGCCATCGCCGCCGGAGCCCGCCGGGCGGAGATCCTCGCCCGCTTCGTGAACCGGGTTCGGGATTGGGTGAACGAGCCTGCCTCGGATATGACCCCCCGACGTCTGGCCGAGGAGGCGAGCGGCCTGGCCCACGAGGTCGGCGTCCGTGCCCAGATCCTGGACGAGCGGCAGATCGCGGCGCTGGGGATGGGCGCGCTGACCGCGGTTTCCCGGGGGAGTGAGGAGCCGCCTCGCTTCATCATCCTGGAATACGCCCCGGAGGGCCGCCTCGAACGGCCGGTCGTCCTGGTGGGGAAGGGGATCACCTTCGATAGCGGGGGGCTGAACCTGAAAAGCGAGGAAGGGATGCTGACCATGAAGGGGGATATGGCCGGCGCCGCGGCGGTGCTGGGCGCCACCCTGGCCGCCGCCGCCCTTCAGCTCCCCGTCCCGGTGGTGGCCCTGGCGCCCGCCTGCGAGAACATGCCCTCCGGGAAGGCGTATAAGCCCGGGGATATCCTGCGCGCCCTCAACGGCAAGACGATCGAGATCGTGAACACCGATGCGGAGGGCCGTCTGATCCTGGCGGATGCCCTGGCGTATGCGGCGCGCTACAACCCCCGCGCGGTCATCGATGTGGCGACCCTGACGGGGGCCGCCATCATCGCCCTGGGGCAGGATGTGGCGGCCGCCCTCTTCTCGGATCACGATGAGCTGGCGGCGGCGTTGCTGCGGGCCGCGGAGGCAACCGGCGAGCGCCTGTGGCGCATGCCCCTATGGGAAGATTACCTGGAGCGGATCCGGAGCGATGTGGCCGATGTGAAAAACAGCGGCGGCCGCTATGGCGGGCTGGGAACCTCCGCCATGTTCCTCAAGCAGTTCGTTCCGGAGGGTGCCCCCTGGGCCCATCTGGACATCGCGCCGATGGATATGGCGGAGAAGGCGCGGGGCTACGTGCCGAAAGGGGGGACCGGATACGGCGTGCGCCTGCTGGTGCGCTACCTGGAGGATCCCCGACCGTAAAGGGGATGGGGAACGAAGGGGCTGGCCTTGCCCCCTCCGGGGGCGCGCCGCTATTCCGTTGGGAGCTCCCTTCGGAGGACGCTTTCGTGGGCGGGATCGCTCCTGTAGCGAGCGAGCCCGCCACGCTCCGCCCCCTCAGGGAGTGAGGCGGCGCTTGCGCTCCGATGGCCGGAAAGACCCTCCCCCGGGTTCATCCTCCCCGTGCCCGGGATCCCGCAGCGTTGGGTGGGATTGACAGACTTCCTGTTTCGCTTTACGCTATTTAAGTAAAGCGCTTTATCAAACTCGTTGAGGGGATTCCAATGGGGAAGATCTATCTATCGCTGGCCTTCCACAACCACCAGCCGGTGGGGAACTTCGACTGGGTTTTCGAAGAGGCGTATCGCCGGGCTTACGAGCCGATGATCGCCGCGCTGGAGCGCCATCCTGGGGTTCGGGTAGCGCTTCATTACACTGGGCCGTTGCGGGACTGGCTGCGGGAACATCGCCCGGAGTTCTTCCCCCGGATCCGTCGCCTGGTGGAGCGGGGCCAGGTGGAGATCATGGCCGGGGCCTATTACGAGCCGATCCTGGCGGTGATCCCGGATGAGGATAAAGAGGGTCAGATCCGCAAGCACATCGAGGCGGTGCGGGAGGACTTCGGGGTATCGCCGGTGGGCTTCTGGCTCGCCGAGCGGGTGTGGGAGCCGCACCTGCCCCTTCCCCTGGCGCGCGCGGGCCTTCAGTATACGATTGTGGATGATACCCACTTCAAGTGGATCGGGTTAACGGATGCGGATCTCTTCGGCTATTACGTGACCGAGGAGCTGGGATATCCCCTGAAGATCTTTGGCACCTCCAAGCATTTGCGCTACACGATCCCCTGGGCCTCCGTCCCGGAGGTGATCGGCTGGCTGCGGGAGCAAGCGGAGCGGCCGCTGCCTCCTGGTGCCCCGCCCCGGGTGGCCGTGATGGGGGACGATGGGGAGAAGTTCGGCCTGTGGCCCGGGACGGATGTCCATTGCTGGGATCGAGGGTGGATGGAGGAATTTTTCGCGGCCATCGAGGAAAACGCGGACTGGCTGATCTCGATCCCACCGGGCGAATATGCGGCGCGCTTCCCCCCGCTCGGCCGGTTGTATCTTCCAACCGCCTCCTACGATGAGATGACCGAGTGGGCGCTGCCCCCGGAAGTCTCGGCGGAGCTGACGGACCTCAAGCATCGGCTGCAGACGGAAGGCCGGTGGGATATCCTCCGGTTCATCCGGGGAGGGTTCTGGCGGGTCTTCCTGGCGAAATACCCGGAGGTCAACCAGATGCACAAAAAGATGCTCTGGGTCAGCCGGAAGGTCCACGCCCTCCCGGATCCGATCCGGCGGGCGGAAGCCCTTGAGCATGTGTGGGCGGGCCAGTGCAATTGTCCCTACTGGCATGGGGTGTTCGGAGGTATCTATCTCTTCCATATCCGTGAGGCGAATTACCAGCACCTGATCACGGCCGAGGCCATCGCCGATGAAACGCGCTATGGGGAAAGGCCGTGGGCGTATGTGGAACGACTGGATTTCGATGGGGATGCCCGGGAGGAGATCGTGATCGGGACGCCGGATCAATGGCTTCTGATCAGCCCGGCCCTGGGAGGGCAGATCCTGGAGTGGGATCGTCGGGACGCCGCGCTGAACCTGCTGAACGGGATGACCCGGCATCGGGAAGGTTACCATCGGGTCCTCCAGGAGGCTGCGGCCCGAGGGGAGATCGTGCTGGCCGGCCAGGAGGGCCGCCTGGAGAGCATTCACACCCATCGGGTGCGGGTGAAGGAGATGGGCCTGGAACACCGGCTGATCGTGGATTGGTATCGGCGGACGGGACTGATCGATCATCTGATGGCTCCGGACACCGCGCTGGAGGCCTTCTACCGGGCCCAGTATGCCGAATGGGGTGATTTCATCCACCAGCCCTATG
Source organism: Thermoflexus sp. (assembly GCF_034432235.1). Lineage (NCBI taxonomy): Bacteria > Bacillati > Chloroflexota > Thermoflexia > Thermoflexales > Thermoflexaceae > Thermoflexus > Thermoflexus sp. The sequence continues at coordinate 11,093 of NZ_DAOUCJ010000087.1, forward strand.
CCCTGATCGCCTTAGAGACCGAGCCCCATCCATGCCTGGTCCTCCGCCGCGATGGCCATCTATGGGATCCCGAAGGCCCGAAGCCCGTGCGCCTGGAAAAGACCATCGAGGTGCTCTCGGATCAACCGATCCTCCGGGTCGTCTATCGGGTGACCCCCATGGGGCTCTCCCCCCTCCACGCCCGGTTCGGCGTCGAGGTGAACTGGGGCATGTCCGGAGGCGACAGCGAGAAAGCCTATACGGTGTGGCCCGACGGTGAGCTTCGCCCCTTTGCCACCCTGGAGGAGCTCCCCGAATCCGATCAGCTGGCCATTGTCCACGAATGGTGGGGACGGGTGGTGATCCGTCTCAGCCGGCCGGCCGCCTGGTGGCAATTTCCAGTGGAGGCGATCGCGAACTCGGAGGCGGGATTCGAGCGGGTCTACGAAGGAACCAGCCTGACGGCTCACTGGCTCCTCCGCCTGGATCCGGGGGAGACCTGGGAGGTGAAGATGGAATGGGAGCTGGCGTGATCGGGCTTCCTTCTTCTCGCTGGCTTCCGGAATCAGCGACCCCAAGGAGTTGACCTCCGAGCTTTGCCGGTCTCTCCGGGAAACTCCCACCGGGATTTCCCTCCCCCATTCGATAAGGGCGGTCGGTCGTTGCGCCCCCGCCGGGACATCCCTGGAGAGCATCCCGCGGTTAAACCCGGTTACTTAATTTAGAAACTCTCTTGAAAATTTCTCGATTAACTCTTTTCTATTGACAGCGAGCCGGCCGATCGCTACAGTGATCGATGTGACATCTTAGCGCGGGAGGAATCCGATGCATCTTTCCCTTTATCGGTTACTGGCGATCGGGGCGTTGCTGGGGCTCAGCGCCGCGTGTGCGCCGCAGCGGGCGCCCTCCACGCGGCTGGTGGTCGCGGTGCAGCCCACTCTGACGGCGGCCGAGGTTCAGGAGAAAGCCCGGCCGCTGGAGCGGTATCTGGAGCAGCGCCTGGGGCCGGGGGTGGATGTGGAGATTTATGTCCCCCTCAGCCAGGCCGGGGTGGTGGAGGCGCTCCGCTTTGGCCAAGCCCACGTGGCGTTCATGGGGCCCTTCGCGGGGCTTCTGGCCGTGGAACGGGCGAACGCCCAGCTCGTCTTGGCCGAAGTCCGGGAGGTGCTCCATGACGCCCAGAAGACAGAGGCCACGTATTATTACTCCTATTGGGTGGTTCCGAAGGATAGCCCGTATACGGCCCTGGCGGATTTGAAAGGCAAGCGGGCCTGCTTCCCCAGCCCGATCTCCACCTCCGGCTATATCGGGCCGATGGCCCGGCTGATCGAGCTGGGGTTGCTGCCGGAGCCTCCGGAAGGGCAGGAAGTGGATCCCAAGGCCTTCTTCGGACAGGTGCTTTTCGCGGGCGGCTACGGCCCGTGCTGGGAGGCCCTGAAGGCCGGCCAGGTGGATGTTACGGTGATCGCCGGCGATGTGCCGGAAACCCTCTATCGGGAGGTTCTGGCGAACACCCGCGTGCTCGAGCGACAGGGGCCACTGCCTTCTCATGTGGTGGTGGTGAGCCCGGCCCTTCAGGAGCCGCTGCGTTCGAAGGTGATCGAGGCCCTCATGGGCCTGGGCGCGCCGGAATACCGGAGCCTGATGCGCCAGTTCATCTCCGGGATCTTCGTGGGCTTCCAGAAGACGGACGCTCAGACCCATCTGGGCGCGCTGCAGGCATATCTGCGGCGCACTCACATCGCCTTCTCAGAGCGCGTCGAGATCGGTAAGGGTGGGGGCGGCGAAGAGGAGGAAGAGGAGCGGACGCCTCGACCGTGAGGATGGCATACGATGGAGAATCGAAACGAGGGGACGCCGATGACCCAAGCTGTTCCATCCCTGCGCCGGGCTGTGCGCTTGGCCCGGGAGGAGATCGCGGTCGCTGTGGAGGATCTCTGGTTTGCTTACCGGGAGGGGAAGTGGATCCTCCAGGGGGTGCATCTCCAGGTCCCCGCCGGAGGGTTCTGGACAATCATGGGGCCCTCCGGCGCGGGCAAGACCACCCTCATGCGGATCATGGCCGGGCTCCTTCCGTTCCCAAAGGGCCGGGTTTTCCTCCTGGGGCATCCGTTGCAGGGGGAGCTGGAGCCCGCGCTGCGTCGGCTCATCGGTTATATCCCGCAGCAGCTGGGGCTGGTGCGGGGCCTGACGGCGCTGGAGAATGTGCTTCTCGGATCCCTGGCCCGTCATCCGGGGTGGCGGACGGCCCTGGGCTTTTTCCCTCGCGCCGAGATCGAGCGGGCGATGGCGTTGCTCGAGATGCTGGATCTGGCGGATAAAGCGGAAGAGAAAGTGTTCCGCCTCAGCGGAGGGGAGCGCCAGCGGGTCGCCATCGCCCGCGCCCTGATGCAGGATCCCCAGCTGATCCTGGCGGATGAGTTCGTCTCCGACCTGGACCTTCCCCGGGCGGCTCAGGTGCTGGCCTTTGTGCACCGCCTGGCCCGGGAAAGGGGCTTGACGGTGATCCTGAACCTCCATGAAATCCAGCTGGTTCAGGAGTTCGCAGATCACGTGGTGATCCTGAAAGAGGGGCAGGTGGTTTTCGAAAGCCCGGCTCTGGATCTGAGCTGGGGGTTGTTCCGGGAGATCATGGAAGGGAAGGAGTGAAATGAGCCTGAAGCATGGGGCCGTTCATGGAACGTGGTCAGGTTTGGAATGGCGTCGGTGGCGGGAGCTGGGGTTCAGCCTGGGGCTGGTGGCGCTGCTGGCCTGGCTGCTGAATGGGATGGGGTTTTTCGAGGCGGAGCGTTGGATGCGGGGAGGGGTCAATCTGGTCCGCTTCGCTCAGGAGATGTTCCCCCCCGATGTCCGGGTCCTGCCCACCATTGCCGGCGCCCTCCTGGAGACCCTTCAGATGGCGTTCGCGGGGACTCTGCTGGGGTTTCTCCTTTCGTTCCCCCTGGGCGTGCTGGGATCCCGGACCCTGTTCCCGGCGGGTGTGGTGGCCGTGGTTCGCCTCGTGGTCGCCGCCCTTCGAACAGTGCCTTCGCTGCTGTGGGCCGTGTTGATGGTCATCCTGGTGGGGCTGGGGCCTCTGGCCGGAACCCTGGCTCTGGCCTTTTACACCGTGGGCTATCTGGCCAAGCTCTACGCGGAGCTTTTCGAAGCGATCGATCCGGAGATCCTCGAGGCCATGCGGGGGGTGGGGGCGAAGCGCCGCCATCTGATCCGCTTCGTCCTCTGGCCGGAGAGCGCCAACGCCATCCTCAGCCAGCTGCTGTTCATGCTGGAATACAACGTGCGGGCCTCCACCCTCCTGGGCCTGGTGGGCGCTGGGGGCATTGGGTTTTACATGCAGGCGTATCTGGGCACCATGGCGTATGCCCGCCTGACCACCGTGCTCCTCGCGGTGCTCCTCCTGGTGATCGGCATGGATGCGCTGAGCGCCTGGATTCGACGGCGTTATCTGCTCCGCCCGTGAGCGGGAAGGTGCCCCTGATCGCCTGTCGCGTTTCTGGAGGGTGGGGCGGTGGCGATCCGGCTCGCCCTGTTCCCGCAGCGCCCCACCCTCTTCCCTTCCTCCCCCGCAACGCCTCCCCCATTCACCGCTCCTGCCCTTGATCCGCGCTCGCAGACCGGCCCCGGGCCGTTTGAGGTGGCCAGCCCATCGCTTCGACCATGTCTACACCCCAAAGGCCGGGCCTCCGCCCGCCATGGGGATCGCCCCAAAGGGCAGCAGGTGTCCGAACACGCGGCGCGCCGATCGGAGAGCTCCATGGCGGAAGCGGAATAAGAACAGCCGCTGCGGATCGCTCGAGCGCCAGATTGATTCCCTTAAAACATAATACCCAGCCATCTTAGGGGTTTGTTTTCGACGATGCGTGTACAGACAGGGTCTTAAGGTTCCCCTTCTCGCTCCTTCTCATCGATAAGCCGGTATCTATTCCGTCCGAACGGGCGATGAAGTCAACCGGGCGAGGAAGGCGCAAACGTTGATGAGCGAATAAGGTTTGGGATCTTGGGAAGCGACGGTTCCCTCCTTTCTTCCACCGGTTTTATCCATTCGTTTCGTCCGATGATCTTCCAATGAGCTGTCCGATCGGCTAAAGCCAGGGTGAGCAAAGGGAAGAGATCCACCGTCGGTTCGGAGATCGTGATATGCTCACAATGGGATTTGACTTCCTTTGAATTTTGCGATACAGTTTATCTACGCGGCTTTGAACAAAATAGAACGGTGCTTTGCTCCCTTTCCGGTGACGATCATCGTAGCGATCGTCGGACGATGGGGGGTCTTGTAGGGGCCGGGAGGGCCGAAGGATCCCTGCGCATAGGGATGCGGATGGGCGCGCTCTCGGGGGTGCCCGCTGGTATACCATCTGCCTCCCTTCTCTTCGCGGGATGCAAGGGATACGGGGAGGGGAAAATCCGTTGGGGGCTGGATCGGGCCTCTGAGGCGCTAAAAATTCCAGTGATCATCTCATTTGCAATAGGAGGTCTCCCATGAAAGAGATTTTAGAGGGCCGAATCAGCCTGCTGCGTTCTCAGCTGGCCGATGTAGAGCAGCGGCGAGAGTATATCCAGGCCCAGTTGCGGTTGCTGGAGGACATCGCGGAGCTCATCGAGAAGTATCCAGCGCTGGGCGAGGGGCTGATCGGTTTGTTCCGACAGACCGCGATGCCTCGGCGTCGCCGCACCCGGGAGCTGGTGAATACCATTGTGGAGGTGCTGAAAGCGGCGCCCCAGGGCATGGAGCTCGAGGAGATCCGCCGGGCGCTGTTGGATCGGGGGCTTCAGGTTCCGGGAAGGGATCCCCAGATGCAGCGGGCCCGCTTGACCCTGATCTTCCGCAAGAACCAGGATCTGTTCCAGCGGGTCCGACGGGGGGTTTACCGGTTGAAGGTGTAAGGTCTCCCTTTGTGGGACGCTGCCCCGGCTTTCCATCGTTTGGGGGGTCCCTGGAAGGGGGGATGGGTTTTCGTGGGGTGTGGGCCGCTGAAGGCGGCCTGCGCCCCACGAGTGCTTCCTTCGAAGCGATTTCACGATCGGGTGGAGGAATCGCCTCGGCGGTTGAAAGTCTGGATTTCCTCTCGCAATGCCCCCCGCAGCAGTTGCCGCTCGATCCCCTCCAGCGGGAGCTCCGACAGATCCGATGCTTGAAGCAGACGCTCGCCCGTGGTGAGAAGGAAAGTGAACCGATGCCAGCGGCGGCTGGCCACCGGCTGGGGGAGCGGCTGCATGGGGCCCAGTTGCAGGAGATAATACAGCGCCTCCGCGCGGGGGTGATCCGGCTCCTCCGGGAACAGATCGCGGCGTCGGACCAGCTCGTAGCCTCTTAAGGGCGCATAGTGACGGATGGACCAGCGCTCGGGCCCGAAGGCGGCCGTGTAGTAGAAGGCAACGAAATCCACGAAAGGGGCCAGCGGCGGGGCGTGACGAAGCGGGATGCGATACGCCCGGGTCTCCTGGATCCATTGCCAGTCTCGCGGATGGCGCACCACCGCAATGAGCACGATGGCTTCCGGGAAAAGCTCCATGAATCGGCCTGTGGGGGCGGATGCCAACTCTGCGGTCTCCGTCCATAAGGATGATAGACAGTTTCCCAGTGGGCCGGGCGCCGGAGGCGCCGCTCAGCAAGCCCATTGAGAGGAGCCTCGCCTCTATTCTTCCTCGAAGACGGTCCCCAGCGCGGCGGGTGGGGAAACCTGGAGGCTGCGGAGAACCCGGAGGGCAAGGCGGCGGCTGGATTCCGGCAGGCGGGAGAGCGCGGTCTGGACCCACTCCGTGTTGCCCAGGTTGGTCAGCAACAGGGCAAAGATCATCAGAGGGAAGGGTGCCACATTGAGGACCTGGGAGGGGATTCCGGGGAGGCGGGGTTGAAGAACCAGGCTGAGCCACTGGAGCAGGGCAAAGATCAGCGCTCCAAAGGCTCCGCGCACCGGGTGCCATCCTCCGAAGATCGTAATGGCCAGCACGATCCATCCGATCCCATCGATGCCGGAGATCGGCCCCTGCCATCCACCCTTAAGATCCAGGGTGTAAGCGGCCCCGGCGAACCCCACCAGCGCTCCGCCCAGGACGGCGTATCCATAGCGCACCCGGGTCACCGGGACCCCCCGTACGAACGCGGCGGGAGGGCGTTCGCCCACGCAGCGGAGCACCAGCCCGGGTCGGGTCCGGAAAATCCACACCCAGGCCAGCGCCACAGTGGCCAGGCTGATGTAAACCACCGGGCTTTGCTGGAACAGCAGAGGCCCGAGAACCGGGAGATCCTTCAAAACGGGGATCGGGAGCGCGCCCACGCGGGGACCGGGCATGCCCATGAAGGGGTTCCCCAGGAAATACGCCAGATCCCGACCCAGCAGGGCCAGCACCAGCCCGACCGCCACCTGGGATTGACGAAGGGTCAGGCTGGCAAAGGCGACCACCAGGGCCATCAAGGCCCCGATGACGGTGCCGGCCAGGAATCCCAGCTCCAGGCTCCCGGTTCGCACGGCAACTGCGAAGCCGGCCATGGCGGCCAGCAGCATTGCCCCGTTGACCGAGAGATTCACCACCCCGGCCCGTTCCGAGAACGTCTCACCGATCACCGCGATCAGGAGGGGCGCGGCGGCGGCCAGAACCCCCGCCAGACCGAAGATCCACTCAAGCGTCATCTCCTTGCTCCGCTGCAAGTTTGGATCGCCAGCGAGCTCGTGCCCCCTGCATCAGCAGCACGAAAAGCACCAGCGCGCCCTGCATCACCCCGGAAAGGGTGGAATCCAGCTTCAGGGTGATCGGGAGCTGGATGCTGCCGATGTTCAGGGCGGCGAAAAAGAAGGCGACCGGGATGGACCAGGAAACGCGGTAATTGGCCAGCATGGCCACCAGCAGCCCCAGGTAGCCGTAGCCGCTGGAGATCGGGGGGATCAGCCGATGATAAACAGCGGTGACCTGGATGGCGCCGGCCAGCCCGGCCATCGCGCCGCATCCCAGCAGGGCCAAGAACAGATAGCGGGCGGTCGGCACCCCCAGCAGATGTGCCGCCCGGATGTTCTTTCCGATCGCTTTCAACCGGAGCCCGAAGTAGGTGTTGCGCAGCAGCACATAAACCAGCGCGATGCTCAGGAGGGCCAGCAGCAACGCCCATGGGCTTAACCGGAGGCCGGGAAGCACTGGCAGCCACAGGCGTTCCGGGAAAGGCTCCGTGCCGCTCATGGAGCCGATCCCGGGCCGCTTCCAGGGGCCGAAGATCAGCCACAGGATCATCGTGGTGGCCACAAAGTTCAATCCCAATCCGCCGAAGATCTCATGGACGCCCCCATAGATCTTCAGCAGACCTGCGAGGCTGGCCCAGGCAGCGCCTCCGGCCATCCCGGCGGCCAGGGCGAGGATCAGGATCAGCGGGGGCGGGAGGCTGGTCTCCTGCAGGGCGCGCATCAGCCCGGTGGCGGCGATCGCCCCCAGCACGATCTGTCCCTCCACGCCGATGTTCCACAGCCCGGCCGTGAAAGTGAGCAGCAGGCCGGAGGTCACCAGCATCAGCGGCACCCAGGCCACCAGGATATCGGCGGCGCGCTTCAGCGAGCCGAAGGCGCCCTCCAGCACCTGCCGATAGGCTTCAATCGGAGGGGCGCCTGCTATCACCAGCACCAACGTGGTGAACAGCAAGGCCATCAGGATGGAGAGGCCTTGGAAGCCAAACTCCACCCATCGAGAAGGACGAGCACGGGGGAGAAGGACTTCTTTCATCGCGTTCGCTTACCCCATCGGTTGATGGATTTGTTATGCGTCACCATCCGCGCCCGGCGATCATATGGCCAAGCCGATCCAGCGTCAGCTCTTCGGTGGCGATCGGTTCTGAGATCCGGCCGCTGAAGAAAACGATGATCCGATCGCAATACTGTAGAAGTTCTTGAAGATCGGAGGAGATCACCATCAGGGCCGCGCCTTCCTGGGCCCGCTCCTTCAACCGTCGCCAGACCCACATGCTGGATTCCACATCCAGCCCGCGGGTGGGATGTTCCAGCAGCAGCAGATGGGCAGGCGTTCGGATCAGCGCCAGAAGTGTCCGCTGCTGGTTCCCTCCGGATAGGGCTTCCACCACCGTCTCAGGCTTCCCCCGGATGTTGAAGTCCCGAATCCGTCGCTGGGCCTCCACGCGCGCCTGCTCCCAATCGATCAGATAACGGCCGTTTGGATATACCAGCTGGAAGTGCTCGGTCAACGTAAGGCCGGGGATCAGGCCTTCCTCCAGACGGTTGGCGGGCACGAAGAGCACCCCGGCTTCGAGGAAGGCGTGGTAAGGCTTTCCGGTGAGATCCTTCCCCCGCACCCGGATGGAGCCCTCCCATGGGCGGACGAGGCCGGCGCAGGCGCGCATGAACAATTGCTGGCCGCTTCCTTCCATGCCGGCCAGCCCGATAACTTCCCCGGACCGCACGGTGAGGCTCACCCGGCTTAGCCGGAGCCGGTGATCGCCCACCACCAGGTTTCGGATCTCCAGAACCGGTTCGCCGGGAGGGACGGGCTGTCGTTCCGGCATCGGAAGGGGGCGGCCGAACATCATCTCAATCAGACGCTGGGGGGAATAAGGCGGCGTGGCTTCCCCAGCCAGGCGACCCTGGCGCAACACGGTGACTCGATGGCAGAGCTCCTCCACCTCCTCCAGCTTATGGGTCACAAAAATAACGGTCTTCCCCTCTCCCGCCAGACGGCGGAGGGTGTCAAAAAGCCGGACTTTCTGCGGGGCGCTGATCCCTGTGGTCGGCTCATCCAGGATCAGGACCCGGACCCCTCGCCAGAGGAGGCGGAGCAACTCCAGCTGCTGTCGTTCACCCACCGTCAGGCGATCCACCCGGGCATCCGGATCCAGATCGAAACCGAACTGGCTGGCTAGTTCCTGCAACGCCCGACGGGCCCCCCGGCGATCCAGCCAGAATCCGCCTTCATGGCCCATCATGAAGTTGTCCAGAACGGACATGGCTGGGAAGTCCATAGGATCCTGGTGGAGCATCCCGATCCCATGCCGAAGGCCTTCCGCCGGGGAGGCGAAACGAACGGGCTTTCCATCCAGGAAAATCTCCCCGCGATCGGGCCGAAGGTAACCGGAGAGGATCTTCATCAAGGTCGTCTTGCCCGCTCCGTTCTCCCCGAGGAGACCGTGGATGGTGCCCGCCTCCACCGTGAGGCTGACATCCTGAAGGGCCCGCACCGGGCCGAAGGATTTATAGATATGACGCATCTCGACTTTCATGGCCACCGGATCCAGGGATGTCGCAATACAGGCGAATCGAATAATTTCATCTCCTGCCACCCTCCCATTCGAGGGAGAGGGGAACAGCAGGGCGTTACCCATTCGCGAAGCGGTGGCGAGGATGAGAAAAAGGGGGCGGTCCCCCGCCGCCCCCTTCCAGCCTGAATTAGAGTATAGCCCCCTCTACTTGGTCGGCACGCTCTGGCCTTCCATCCCCTCCAGCAGTTGCGGGAGATACCAGATCTGCTGCGGAGTGGCGACCTTTCCTTCCTCCACATAAAGCGTGCCATCCTGGAGCCGGATCGGCCCCTTCCAGAGCTGGATGGAGCCATCCCCCAGGCCCTTGATGAACTCATCCAGCTTGGCGGATGCCTCCGGGCTTAATGCCTTCTCCTTCACGAAGCCGACGTGGCTCGTATCCGGGTTGTTGATGTCCTTCCAGTCTGGCCCTACCCAGTCCCAGGACGGTTTCCAATTGCCTTCCAGGACGGCCTTGATGTGGGCCAGATAGGACGGACCCCAGTTGAAGTAAGGCACTCCCAGGCAGACATCGGGGGCTTCCTCGCAAGCGCCGATGTAATCATAGGGGATCGCCCACACCTTCTTGCCTGCCTGCGTGGCCTTGGCGGCTTCCCGCAGGGCCTCCGTGGTGTCGATGCCGGAGATGATCACATCGTAGCCGGAGTTGATGAAATCCTGGGCCACCTGGGTGGGATCAGCGGTCACGCCGGGGATATGGAACCAGAAGCCGATCCAGGTCACCTTGAATTTCAGATCGGCCGCCCGCTTGCCCCAATACTTCTCCCAGCAATATTTCGCCCCCAGGTAGGCGGAGGCGGCCAGACGTCGGGTCTCATCGTTGATCAGCGGCCCCAGATAGCCGATCTTGCCCGTCTGGGTTGTGAGAGCCGCCGCGCAACCGGCGATCATCTTTCCATACTCCATCTGGCCCATCACGTTGGCCAGGTTGGGGATGCCCTTGTAGTTCTTCCCTTCCTTCCAGGCGTCGTCCCCCGAGGCATGGATCACCACGATATCCGGATGCGCCTTAGCAAACTTGATGGCCTCGTCCTTGTGGTCATCGGAGTTGAAGATGATCACCTTCGCGCCTTTCGCCACCAGCTCCTCCGCCAGCTGAGAGGCGGTGGTCCCCGGACGGTCGGCGGGATTCACCTTATCGATATAAAGCATTTTCGCGCCGGGAAGCTTTTTCTCCACATACTTGCCCGCTTCAAAGTGGGCCTGGCTCCAGCCCCGATCGTTATACGGGCCCACCAGCAGCATTCCGAAGATGATCTCCTTCGGCGCAGCGGTGGGGGTGGGCCGGGCTGGAGCGGGCGTAGGGGTGGGTTGTGGAGCGGCAGGGGCGGTCGCGGTCGCAGGGGCAGGCGTTGGAGCAGGCGTGGCCGGCTGGGCGCACGCCGCCAGGGTCAGGGCGATGCTCAGGAAGAGGCTTGCGACGACCCAGCGATACCGATGAGGAACCATCTTCTCCTCCCGCAGTGGGGATCTTGCCTTTTATTTTATGCAGCGGAACCCAGAAGCGCAACCCGGTTCTACTCTTTTGGGTTTTCCGGCATCTCATTTGCAGCAGCTCGCCCCAGAGCCGGCCCGAACGTCCTCAGGAGGAAGTTGGCTTTCCTCCCCAAGCCCGGCGAAACCCTTTCTAACGAACCCGGGGGATCGTGATGCCTTGCTGGTTCTGATACCGGCCGCCTTTATCTTTATACGATCGCTCGCATATCTCATCGGCTTCGAAGAAAAGAACCTGGGCGATCCCTTCGTAAGCGTAGATCTTTGCAGGCAGCGGTGTGGTGTTGCTGATCTCCAGGGTGAGATACCCCTCCCATTCCGGCTCCAGGGGGGTGACGTTCACGATGATCCCGCACCGGGCGTAGGTGGACTTCCCCACGCAGACAACCAGGACGTTTCGAGGGATCCGGAAGTATTCCACACTGCGGGCCAGGGCGAAGGAATTCGGCGGGATCACACAGACCTCTCCCCGCACATCCACAAAAGAGCGAGGATCGAAATTCTTCGGATCCACGATGGTGCTGTAAACATCCGTGAAAACCTTGAACTCATCCGCGACCCGGATGTCGTAGCCATAGGAGGAAAGGCCGTAGGAGATCACGCCGGGCCGCACCTGGGATTCTTCGAAAGGCTCGATCATCCGATGGTTGAGGGCCATCTCGCGGATCCAGCGGTCGGATTTCAGACCCATTTTCTTCTTCACCTCCAGGTGGGATGCGGGGACTGAAACATGGGGTGGGATGACGCCGATCCCCGGATCGCGTTATCGCGGGATTTGAAGCAGGGCACCGAAGAGGAGGATCTGAACCAGGAGCCCTACCAGCCACAGGCCGTAGGCCGCTGGCCGCTCCCGCTCGTGGAGCATGCTTCCCAGAGCCGCGTTCACGATCCAGGTCAGCGCGCCCAGCAGCGGCAAGCGGGTCAGATGAGCGGCTGGGCTGAACAGCGTTTCCGCGGATTCCGTGATTTGCACCCATGGGGGCAGGCGGGGGAATTGCCCGCAGAACCAGAGCCACATTCCCCACATGGCAATGCCTCCTATGAGCATCAACGACCATGCCCATCGGTCTTCCCAAAGCGCCCGCTGACGCCATCCCGGGAAGAGGGTCGTCTGGGGGAGACGCTGGGTAGGTCCCATCGCCGCTCGCTCGGCGAAAGCCTCCAGAAAGCGCTGGGGATGGAGGGGGGAGATCGCGTAGATGGCGGCTTCCGTGATCACCCAGAGCTGTCGGGGGAGATCCTCGGTGGCGAAGAAGAGGACGGGCCGGTTCTCCTCTACAGCCCACGCATGGCCCGCATACAGGCCCGGCCAGCGCATGCCCCGCCACCTCTGGATCGCCTTCCGGCTGGCCGGGCCCGGGCGCAGCTCGCGGATGGCGTGGATCGGGATTACATGGACAGCCGGCCACCACGTGATCGTCAGCCCGTTGCGATCCAGGTAATACTGGGCGGATCGCAGCCCCCGCAGGGCGTAGCCGACGACGAGAGCACCCATCAGCGCCAGGGCGGCCACGGTGGAGGCCAGCGCAATCCATGGCGAGGGCGGACGGGTTGCGGTGATCAGGCCTCCGGCGATCGCGATCAAGCCAAACACGCCAAGCAACGTGTAGCCGATCCACAACCCCCGCCGTCGGTCCGGCTGCTCCCTCATCCTTCCTCCTCCGGCGAGGTCAGCATATAGCCGAAGCCGCGCACGGAAACCAGAACCTCTCCCCGCTCTGGATCCAGCCCCAGGCGCTTGCGGATCTGCCGGATATGAACCTTTAACAGCTCGCGGGCTTCCGGATCGTCGGCTTCGATCCCCCAGACCTCCCGCACCAGGTCCGTGTGCGAGACCACCTGGCCCGCCCGTCGGGCCAGGACGGTCAGGATTTTGAACTGAAGTGGGGGAAGCTGCACAGGCTGGCCACGCCAGATCACCTGTTTGCGGCCATGATCAATGATCAAAGATCCCACCCGGATGACCTCCCCACCGGTCCATGTCTGGAATGCCTGCACGGCTCGGGCCAGCCGATCCCAGATCGGATCCCGATCTATGCTTTCCACCGGGCAGATTAGGGGGAGGGGGGAGCAGCCTCGAAGGGCGCTGAACAATCCGCGGCCGTTACGTTCCAGCCACTCCCGATCCGCCACAATGATATCGGGGATGGCCCGAGCGATCAGCGCCAGAACCCCGCGCAGATCGTGAGCATAGTGAGCGGCGTGCCCGGCCTGCACGGCGCTCCGGACCAGTCGCTCTCCGGTCTCCAGATCGGGATGGATGATCAGCATTCGCAGGCGATCGGTTCCGTTTCCGAGACGGATCATCGTGGGTATCTCTACCTCCGGTCTGGGCCACTGAAAGCCATCCGCATCAGGATACAATCCCTGGATGCTCGGGCGAGGGCGCAGAGGTTGGCGAACCGGCGGATGGCATCCACTTCCGCACTCGCAAGCGAAGGCCTTCCACCCCCACAACCTGAACGGGGGTGCCAGCCGCTATCATACCGGCTTCGCTCTCCGCTGTCCACAATTCACCGGCTACATGCACCATCCCCGTGGGATTGAGGTCCGTCCGGGCCTCTCCCAGACGACCGATCAGGGCCTCCACGCCCATCACGCTGGGCCGCCGTTGTGCCTGAAGCGCCTTCGCCACGATGAATCCGAAGAAGCCGGCCATCGCCAGCCCGGTGCCGCCTGCGACCCACGGAGAAAGGGGTGGGAAAGGCGAACGGGCGACCGGGGCGAACAACACCAGCGCGCCAGCGATGAAGGTGGCAGTCCCCACGGCCGTTAAGGCCCCATGGGTTGGGGCTTTGACATCCAGTATAAACAGGACGATCGCGACCGCGATCAGAAGCAACCCCAGCCAGTTGACGGGCAGCACACCGATCCCATACGCTGCCAGCAGCAGACACACCACGCCGATGAACCCGGCCACCCAGCCGCCCGGGTTGGAGAGCTCGATCAGAATAGCCTGGACGCCGATGGCCAGGAGGATCAACGCGATGTTCGGGTTCACCAGACGATGGAGGATTTCCTCCACGATGTTCATCGGAAGCGGAACGATGACGGCGCCCAGGGTGCGGAGCGTGCGCGGCTGGCCCTGGACCGGGACCGTCCGACCATCCAGCTGGCGGAGCAGGTCCTCCGGGTTCTCCGCGATTCCATCGACCAGGCCCGCCTTCACCGCTTCCCGGGCGCTTACTGCCTTTGCGGATTCCACCGCCGCTTCGGCCAGCTGTACGGCCTCGGGCCCCCGTCGTTCGGCCAGACTGCGGACCTGGGCCTTGAGGATCTCTTTGACTTTCTGGCTGAGGGTCTCCGGAAGATCCTCTCCCTGACCTCCTACCGGAGAGGCGGCCCCGATGGCCGTCTCCGGCGCCATCCAGGCCAGATGCCCGGCCAGTGTCACCAGCGTTCCGGCGGATCCCGCGATCGCCCCGCGCGGGGCTACGTAGACGATCACGGGGACCGGGCTTTCGCGGATCATCGAGACCAGCCGCAGAGTGAGATTGACCTCCCCACCCGGCGTGTTCAGTTGCAGGATGAGGGCCTCGGCCTCCTGATCCTGAGCGGTCTGGATCCCCCGTCGCAGGTAATCGGCCACGACCGGAGTCAGGGCCCCTTCGACTCGCAACCACAGCACCCGTCGGGCTGATGGCTCCTGAGCCCCACCTCCCCATGCCGCCAACCATATAATCCAGCCCAACACCAGAAGCCGACGCATGGGCGTTCCTTTCCCTCTCCTCGCGGAAAGCCCTGGAAAGCAGATCGCGCGATGATAGAGGCCGAACCGTCCGCCTATAGCTCATTCTATCGCTTTTTCATCAATGGGGGGGATTTTGGAGATGGGCCAACCGCTGAAGGCAGCCGAATAGAAGGACCACCCGGTCTATTGAGGAGAAGCCTCAACGCAGCGCTCGTTCTTCACGAGAATCCGAAAGCCATGCCGTCCTGGGCGAGGCCCTTGCTCAGGTCAGCGAAATCCATTACGATAGGAACCCAAACGGCCCCCTATTAGGGGGATTTCCCTTCCCTGGAGCGCTCAGAATGGGCACCCGGCATCGTGAGCGAGTGGAAGGAGTGCGCCGGCGAATGGTCGAAGAGAACCTCGAGGCTGTCTTCATCACCTACCTTCCGAATGTTCGTTACCTTTCCGGTTTCACGGGCTCCGCTGCCGTTCTCTGCATCACACCGCGCCAGGCCTGGATCCTGACGGATTTCCGCTACTGGGAACAGGCCGCTCGCCAGTCGCCGGATTTCACCCTTTATCGCCTTCCCAGCCGCCGTTTCGTGGAGGTTCTTCCAGAATTCTTGAAGGAGATCGGCTCGCCCCGCCGGGTGGGCTTCGAGAGCGCTCATCTCACCGTAGACCAGTGGATGTCCTGGAAGGAAGCTACCCCGGATGTGGAATGGGTTCCCATCAAGGACTGGATCGAGGCGATGCGGGCCGTTAAGGACGAAGAGGAACTGGCCCGCATGCGGGAGGCCGCGCGCGTCGCCGATGCCACCATGGCGTATCTCCGGCGCCGGCTGCGGCCGGGGATGACGGAACGGGAGGCTGCATGGCTGGCCGAGCAGTATCTGCGCACCCATGGCGGGGACGATGTGGCCTTCGATGTGATCGTTGCCTCCGGCCCGAACGCGGCCATGGCCCACCATCATCCGGGCGATCGCCGGTTGAAGATCGGGGAGCCGATCATCGTGGACCTGGGGGCGCGGGTGGATAGCTATCATTCCGATATCACCCGCACTTTCGTCCTGGGCCGCATGCCCCGGCGTTTCCGGGAGCTCTACACGATCGTCCTGCGCGCCCAGGAGACGGCGATCCGGAATATGCGGGCCGGGATGCCCGGCAAGGAGATCGATGCGCTGGCCCGCGCGGTGATTGAGGAGGCGGGCTACAAGGACGCCTTCGGTCATGGCCTGGGCCATGGGGTTGGCCTGGAGATCCACGAGAAGCCTTCCGCCGGCCCCATCGCCGAGGATCCCGTCCCGGCCGGCGCGGTCCTGACGGTGGAGCCCGGGATCTACATCAGTGGATGGGGGGGTATTCGCATCGAGGATATGGTGGTGATCGATACCGATGGTGTGCGCGAAGTCCTGACCCACGCTTCGCGGGATCCGCTGATCCCGGTGCGATGAACCCGGTCTGTCGTGGTCTGGATGGGCGCAACCAGGTTCCCATCTGAAGGATAGGGAGACAGCCAGATGGCCTGGGCTCCAGCCGATGGAATGCAGAAAGGGGCAGGCGGGCGAAAGCGCGCCCGCATCATCGGGCGAGAGAGGTCCTCGAGAATCCGGTAAGGAGGTCTGCCGTGAAAACCATCCTGCAAGCCCTCGGGATCCTGCTCAGACCGTACCGTCAGGCCCTGCAGATCGGAGCGGTGGCCTTCCTGGTCGGGCTGGCCAGCGGCCTGATTTACGGCTGGTATATCGCTCCGGTGGAGTGGACGGACGCCGCGCCGGTGGATCTGCGGGTCGATTACCGGGCGAACTACCTGCGCCTGCTGGCCGACGCTGTCCGGGCCGGATTCCTGCGCCCGGAGGACAGCGTGAGCTGGCTGGGCCAGCGATGGCCTCCCCGGGATGCTGCGAGGGAGATCCGGCGCCTGGCGCAACAGGAGGCTGATCTCTCCCGTCGAAGCACGATGGAGCGGCTGGCGGATGTCTGGGAACAGGTCCCCGCGCCGCCCGCGCCCGCCCGGGGAGGGGGTGTTCCGGCTCCCTGTCTGATCGGACTGGCCGGACTGGCGCTGTTGGGGATCGGCGCTTTCTGGCTCCGACGTCGCCCTGCTCTGAGGGCCGCTCCCCGACGCCCAGCCCCCGCAACGGCCCCCGCCGGCCCATCGGTTGCCCCCACGGCCTTGGAGCGAACTGCCCCTGGGGAAGCCTATCCGGAAACCTGGGAGCCGCCCCTTTCCCAGCATCAGGTGACCTATAAGCTGGGGGATGACCATTTCGATCTCTCCTTCCCCATCGAGCTGCCCAATGGGGAGTTCCTCGGGGAATATGGGGTGGGCATCTCGGAGACCATCGGGGTCGGGGATCCAGTGAAGGTCACGGCCTTCGAGGTCTGGCTGTTTGACAAGAACGATATCAAAACGGTGACCAAAGTGCTGGCCAGCGAATATGCATACCGGGATAGCGGACTCCAGGCGCGGCTGCGTCAGAAGGGGGATCTGGTGCTGGCCACCCCCGGCGCGATCATCGAAGTCGAGACGCGGGATCTGCGGCTGCAGGCCCGGGTAGTTGAGATGGAATACGGCACCGGAGCGCTGCCACCGAACAGCTTCTTCGCCCGCCTCACCCTGGATCTGGCGGCCTGGCGTAAGGAGGAGGGATCCTCCACGCCTCGAACCTCACCATCTTTGTGAAAGGAGCACGTCATGTTCTCGAACGATCCGGAAGACGAGTTCACGATGGAGACCCTGGCGGAGACAGAGCACTTCACGCTCTGGCGCAGCACCGGGGATGACGGCCAGTCCCTTTTCCACCTCGAGCTGGGCAATGTCTCGATCCACCTGACCGAGGAGGAATGGGAGGAGCTGGTGGAGCTGGTGGACCAGGCGGTGGACGCGCTGGAGAGCGGCGGTCTCGGATAAATGAGGGCGGTGGGGCTGCGGTCGTCCCTGTTTCTTCCATCCCGTTGCGCCGCTTTGCTGCACAACGGGGTGAGGGATCAGACAAGCCTTCAGAATACGGAGGCCTCCCATGGCGAAGCCCAAAGTCTACATCACCCGGCGGATCCCGGAGCGGGCCTTCGAGATCCTGCGGGAGCACGCGGAGCTGAAGGTATGGGACAGCGACCTGCCGGTTCCCCGGGAGGTCCTGCTGCGGGAAGTGGCAGATGCGGACGGCCTGCTCTGCTTGCTGACGGAGAAGGTGAACGCCGAGCTGCTGGATGCAGCACCCCGTCTGAAGGTCGTCAGCAACATGGCCGTCGGTTTCGATAACATCGATGTGGCGGAATGCACCCGACGGGGCATCCCCGTGGGGAACACGCCGGGGGTCCTGACGGAGGCCACCGCGGATCTCACATGGGCCCTGCTGCTGGCCGCCGCCCGACGGATCAAGGAGGCCGTCGACTACGTGCGGGAGGGGCGGTGGGTGACCTGGGGCCCGCTGCTGCTGCTGGGGCAGGATGTCTACGGGGCCACGATCGGGATCATCGGCATGGGGCGGATCGGGACGGCGGTGGCCCGCCGGGCGAAAGGATTCAACATGCGCATCCTGTATCACGACGTGCGCCGGAACGAGGCCGCGGAATCGGAGCTGGGCGCGACGTTCGTCGATCTGGATACTCTTTTTCGTGAAAGCGATTTCATCACGATCCATACGGATCTCAACCCCACGACCTACCGTCTGATCAACCGGGAAGCCTTCGCCAAAATGAAGCCCACCGCTGTCCTGATCAACGCCGCCCGCGGCCCCATTGTGGACACGGAGGCCCTCTACGAGGCCCTGAAGGATGGACGCATCTTCGCCGCCGCTCTGGATGTCACGGATCCGGAGCCCCTCCCTGCCGATCATCCGCTCCTCCAGTTGCCGAATTGTATCGTGGTCCCTCACATCGGCAGCGCGACGGTGACCACCCGGAACCGCATGGCGGAGCTGGCGGCTCTCAACGTCCTGGCCGGCCTGCGGGGCGAGCGGCTTCCCCATTGTGTGAACCCGGAGGTCTATGAGCGACCGCGATAGGACGGTGAAACGCCCTGGGGGACGCGATCGGCAATCCATGGGGTGGGGGCTTTCGCCCCGACGGCGCTGCTTGACAAGTTTCTGGAAGTCGCTTATGATTGATCCCAAACCATGGGGGATCAGGTGAGGATGTTGAACGGCATCGCCCGCTTCCCACGTATCCGTCGTCCAGAGGCCCTGCCGGGCATCGGGTCCGGTGCGGGGAGGCGGGTGATTGGCCGTTGATTTCTGGCAGTTCCGCGGTATGTTCTACCCCCCGGGCTCCGATGCCCGGGGGGTTTTGTTTTCATGAAGCTTTGCGCCATAGGGCCTCGAAGGGGGGTGGTGCCGCTCCCGGGAACCCATCCGCGGCGATGTCCGATTTAGGACCACGGAAGCGGCCAGGGGTCCATGCAGGCCACAAGGCGAGTCAAAAGGAGAATGGTGCAGGCCTGGCGGCCTGCGCCCCATCCGCAAGGGCGTAAGTCCTGCTCGTTTTCTCTGGAGGGGTGGTGATGATTCGCGTCGGGATTTATGGGGTGAGCGGATATGCCGGGTTTGAGATCTTCCGGCTGCTGCGGCGGCACCCGGCGGTGGAGATCGTCTTCGCGGCTTCCGAGAGCGGGGCGGGGGGGTCCCTGGCCCAGCTGTTCCCCCTGACCGAGGACTTCCCGATCGTCAGCTTTGCCGAAGCCCCCCTGGATCGGGTGGATGCGGTGTTTCTGGCGCTGCCCCACGGCGTCTCCGCCCCGGTCGCCCGTCGGGCCCTCGCCGCGGGGATCCGCGTGATTGACCTCTCGGCGGACTTCCGGCTGAAGGATCCAGCGATCTATGCCCGATGGTATAAGGAGGAGCATCCGGCTCCGGATCTCCTGGAGGAGGCCGTTTACGGCCTAACGGAGTGGAACCGCCCCGCGATTCGTTCTGCCCGTCTGATCGCTAACCCCGGCTGCTACCCCACGGCGACCCTGCTGGCCTTGCTCCCGCTGGCCCGGATGGGTGCCATCGGCCCGGGCCCGATCATCGTGGATGCGAAATCGGGGGTCTCCGGGGCGGGGCGCAAACCCTCCCTGACGACCCATTTCGTGGAAGTGGACGAGAATCTTTCCCCTTACAACATCGGCCGGGCTCACCGGCACCTGCCGGAGATCGAGCAGGCGCTTCACACCGTTAATGGCGCGCTGGGCCCGCTGGTGTTTTCCCCTCAATTGCTTCCGGTGGCCCGGGGGATCCTGGCTACGATTTACGTTCCCCTGGCCCCGGGATGGACCGCGGAGATGGTTCGGGATCTGCTGGTGGAGTCCTACAGCGGGGAGCCCTTTGTAAAGGTGTTGCCGCCGGGGGCTCTGGCGACGCTGCGCCATAGCGTGGGCACCAATCTCTGTGTGCTCTCTGTGACGGGCGTGCCGGAGGCGGGCCTGGTTATTCTCACCGCTTCCATTGACAACCTGATCAAAGGCGCCGCCGGGCAGGCGGTGCAGAACCTCAATGTGATGTTCGGTCTGGAGGAGACGGCCGGATTGCAATGATGGAACACCTTCCCGGATTTACGGAACTCTCCGCGGTGAAAAGATGCCATGCGGGTGATCAAGATCGGAGGCCATGAGCTGGATCAACCGGCGTTCCTGGAGGGTTTGATCGCGGCTCTGAAGGAGCTCTCACCGATGCCCATCCTGGTCCATGGCGGCGGGAAGGCGGTGAGCGCATGGCAGCAGCGGATCGGCCTCACCCCCCGGTATGTCGAGGGATTGCGGGTAACCGATGAGGAGACCCTGGAGCTGGCCGTAATGATCCTGGCGGGGCTGACCAACAAAACCCTGGTGGCGGCCCTCGCGCGGGCGGGTCTGCCGGCTCTGGGGCTGTGCGGGGCCGATCTGGGCCTGGTGCGCGTGCGCCCGGTGCCCCATCTGGGACGGGTGGGAATGCCGGTGGAGGTGGATGCCGGGCGCCTCCGGCGCTGGGTCGCGGAGGGGCTCCTTCCGGTGATCGCCCCGATCGGGCTGGGGCCGGAGGGCCTCTACAACGTGAACGCCGACCAGATGGCCGCCGCGGTCGCCGCGGCCCTTCCCGCCGATGAGCTCGTTCTCCTCACCGATGTGCCGGGGGTTCAAGTGGGCGACTCGATCCGATCTTCGCTCCATGCCGGGGAGGTCGAGGCCCTCATCGCAGCCGGGGTCATCCGCGGCGGCATGATCCCCAAAGTGCGCTCCGCGCTGGGGGCCCTGGCGGCCGGGGTGCGTCGCGCGCGGATCACCAATCTGGCGGGCCTTCGAGAGGGAGGCACAGAGATCATCCAGGAGGGATGAGCGCATGGATACAGGGGCGCTGGTGGCGCTTGCGGAGCGGGTGCTGGCGCCGACCTATCGGCGGCCGCCTATCGTCTTCACCCACGGCGAGGGCGTGTATGTCTACGACGCGGCTGGCCGGCGGTATCTGGATTTCGTGGCCGGGATTGCTGTCTGCGCCCTGGGCCATGCGGATCCCGGAGTCGCGCAGGTGATCGCGGAGCAAGCCCGACGGCTGATCCATGTGAGCAATCTCTACCACACCGAGCCCCATCTCCGCCTGGCGGAGGCCCTGGTCGCCCACAGCTTCGCCGACCGGGTCTTCTTCTGCAACTCCGGCGCTGAGGCGGTCGAGGCGGCCCTCAAGTTCGCCCGCAAGTTCGCCCGAACGCACTACGATGACCGCAAGATCGGATTTGTCGCCTTCACCCACAGCTTCCACGGCCGCACGATGGGCGCCCTCTCGGTCACCGAGAAGCCCGCCTACCGCGAACCCTTCGCCCCTCTGATCCCCGGCGTGACCTTTGCCCCTTTTAACGATGGGGAGGCCGCCGGGGCGGCGATCACGGCGGAAACCTGCGCCGTGATCGTGGAGCCGATCCAGGGGGAAGGGGGCGTGCACATCGCCTCGCCGGAGTTCCTGCGAACCCTGCGGGCCCGGTGCGATGAGACGGGTGCGCTGTTGATTTTCGATGAGGTGCAGTGCGGCCTGGGGCGCACGGGGACGCTGTGGGCCTACGAAGCGTATGGGGTGGAGCCGGATTTGCTGACGGTGGCCAAGCCCCTGGCCAACGGGCTGCCCATCGGCGCGGTGCTGATGCGGGAGAAGGTGGCGGCCGTCCTGCAGCCGGGGGACCACGGCAGCACCTTCGCCGGCGGGCCGCTGGTGAGCGCGGTGGCCTTGCATGTCTTCCAGCGCCTTCGGGACCCGACCTTCCTGGCCCATGTACGGGAGACCGGAGCTTATCTGATGGAGCGCCTGCATGCGGCGGAGCTCCCGGGTGTTCGGGAGATCCGGGGACGGGGCCTGCTGGTGGGGATCGAGATCGAAGGGGACGCGCGGGCCGTCACGATGGCCGCGCTGGAGCGGGGGTTGCTCCTCACGACGGCCGGCGACCATGTCGTGCGGATGGTTCCTCCGCTGATCGTCGAGCGATCCCACATCGATGAGGCTGTCGCGATCCTCCAGGAGGCGATGGCGGCGGGCATGGGATAGCGGATCTTCAGGTTTTTCCTCTCCGCTCTCCGGGGGAGCCATGAAAAGAGAGCAGGAACCGATGATGTTCACAGCGTCGAGGCGCTTTCGAAGCCTGTTCCAGCCACAGAACGAAAGCCATGAAAGGAGGGGGAACCCGATGCGGATCCGGCCTGCCCGTCTGGAAGACATCCCCATCCTCTACGCTCTGGTGAACGACTATGCCCGGCGGGGATGGCTTCTCCCACGGAGCGCGGAGGAGATCGCGGCCACGCTCCCGGACTGGGTGGTGGCGGAAGCGGGGGGCCGGATCGTGGGCTGCGGTTCGCTGGTGTGGATGTCCCCCACCCTGGTGGAGATTCGCTCTCTGGCCGTGGATGAAGCCTATCAGGGCAACGGGGTGGGGGGAGCCATTGTGCAGGCGCTGGTGGAGCAGGCGCGATCCGCCGGGGCGCGCACGGTGTTCGCCCTCACCCGGGCGGTTCCTTTTTTTGAGCGCCTGGGCTTTGCCGTTGCCGAGCGCGACCGCTTCCCGGAGAAGGTGTGGCGGGATTGCATGCGTTGTCCGCTCCGGGAACGGTGTGATGAGGTTGCGGTGATGCTTCAGCTGGAATGAGGGGGGATCACGCCGCCTCGATATCATACCCGAATTCGAAGCCCTTATTTCAGGAGGAGGTGAATATGGTTCGCAAGGTGGTCCTGGCCTATTCCGGCGGTCTGGACACCTCCACCATCATCCCGTGGCTGCGGGAGACCTATGGGTGCGAGGTGATCGCCTTCTGTGCGGATATCGGCCAGGGGGCGGAGGAGATGAAGGGGATCGAGGAGCGGGCCTACGCCGGCGGGGCTTCCAAGGTGATCATCCGCGACCTGCGGGAGGAGTTCCTGCGGGATTATGTGCTGCCCACCGTGCAGGCCGGCGCGGTCTACGAGGGCAAATACCTGCTGGGGACCGCCATGGCGCGTCCCCTGATCGCCAGGCATCAGGTGGAGATCGCCCTCCAGGAGGGGGCTGACGCGGTGGCCCATGGGGCGACCGGGAAAGGCAATGACCAGGTCCGCTTCGAGCTGGCCTATCAGGCCCTGGCGCCCCATCTGCGGGTGATCGCCCCATGGCGGGAGTGGTCGATCACCTCCCGCCGCGAGGCTTATGAATACGCCCGCGCCCACGGCGTCCCTGTCGAGTGGAGCAGCAGCCGCTACAGCCGTGACCGCAACCTCTGGCACGTCTCCCACGAGGGCGGACCACTGGAGGATCCCGATTGGGAGCCTGAGGATGATGTCTATCTGTGGACGGTGGATCCCACGAAGGCCCCGGATGCCCCGGAGACCATCACCCTGGCCTTCGAGCAGGGGGTTCCCGTGGCGCTGAACGGCCAGCCGATGGGGCTGGTTCCCTTAATGGAGGCCCTCAATGCGCTGGGCGCGAAGCACGGCATCGGGCGGGTGGATTTGGTGGAGAACCGGCTGGTGGGAATGAAGTCCCGCGGGGTTTACGAGACGCCAGGGGGAACCATCCTGGTGGAGGCCCTGCGGGCGCTGGAGACGCTGTGTCTGGATCGCGAGACCATGCATTTCAAGCAGGGCCTGGCGCTGCGGTATGCGGAGCTGGTCTATTACGGCTGGTGGTTCAGCCCTCTGCGGGAGGCCATGGATGCCTTCGTGAGGACGGTCATGCGCCATGTCACGGGAGAGGTGCGCCTCAAGCTGTATAAGGGGAACGTCTTCGTGGTGGGCCGGCGCTCGCCTTACAGCCTTTATCGGGAGGATATCGTCTCCTTCGACACGGTAGGGGCTTACGATCACAAGGATGCGGCGGGCTTCATCCGGCTGTTCGGGCTGCCCCTGAAGGTCCACGGCCTGGTCAACCGGGGCCTGCGCGGGGAACCCCGCGCCCCGGAGGAGCGAGATTGAGACGGCTGCTCCTCCTTGAGGAAGTCCGGGGAGGTTTGGGGCCTGGGGGCGTGGAGGGTAGCCCCCAGACCTAAGGCCTATGGGTCGGATTGCCCCGAAGGCTAATAAGGGCAGGAAGGCTTCCAGGGCGTAAGGAGCAGCCCAGAGGCTTTCTCCTTCTGTGCGCCGTAGACCGGCGCGGATGGCTTCGGCCTGCGCTTGGCGCTTCGCCGGGGCGAGCGGCCGGATCCCCAGCGCCTCCGCCTGGGCTCGATAAGGCATGCCCTGGATTTCCGCAAAGTCCGAAAGATAGACCAGATCTCCCCGGCCCAGCAAAGCATGGCTTTGAGCACGGCCAGAGTGTCCTCGAGAATATGGCCTTCGGCAAAGCGATTGCCACTGGCTCCAGCTGGTGCAGCAGCCCCTATAGACGCTCCTCCGGATGCGGCACCCGGGCGGTCAGGATCTCTTCCGAATCGTCCCTTTGGGCGACGGCGAGGAAGCCGGGCATCGGGCCGATATCCCGGTAACCCTGATCCCCGGGCGTCCGATCCGCATCGCGGGCGATGAGGGCGGATTGTCCGTAAAAGGCCAGATCGAAGAGGGCGCCCGTCATCATGGGATTGACCGCATAAACGAAACATCCCTCCTGAACCGTTGCCGCCCAGGCCCCTCGAAGCCAGTCCGCCTGCTGCTCCGGCGTCCAGGGCCCCGGGTTGGCGGAGGGCTGGACCAGGATCTCCGCCCCCAGGCGGGCCAGCCGTTCCCGCACCGGGGATTCCGGCGCGAAGGCGTCCAGGCAGATCGCGATCCCCACCCGACCGACTTCCGTCGGGAACACCTGGATGTCTTCCAGGGATCCCGGGCTGAGATCCAGGCCCTGGGGGCCTTCCAGATCGATCCGCGCGACTTTCCGCTGAAGGCCGATCAGGGATCCATCCGGCCCGAAGAGCGCGGCGGTGTTGTAGACAGCAGGCCCCCGAGGGCGCAGGGCCTCCAGGCGGGATCCGGAGGCGTGGGGGAGGGCGGCCAGCGGGGCGGAGCCCGCCACCAGAACCACGCGATATTTTCGGGCGAGGGTGGAGAAGGCGCTCAGATAAAGCGGAACAAGTCGCGGCTGGATGGCCAGCAGCAGGGCGCGGGCCCAGCTCACCCGATAGCGGAGACGATGGTAGAGGGCAGGGAGGAACTGCTGGCGCAGGGCAAAGGCCATGGCCTTCGCCATCGTGGGCTGATTTCGCAGCCCTGGAGGGAGAACCGCCAGCGCGGCCAGCAGCCCCACATCCTCCGGGAAGGCCACCAGCGCCGGCTTCCGCGGATCCAGCCGCTCGGCGGCCCGGGCCATCAGCCCATCCATGCGGGCAATAAAAGCCCCAGGGGAAGATCCATCCTGAGGAGACCAGCGCATCTGGATGGCGATCAGCTGGATCATCATCTGGATCCGGAGTGGGATCAGGGTTTCCCTGAGGAAAAGGCCGCGGCGTTGCGATACAGACCGTGGGTGTAGATATAGGTCTCCACCTCCGGGGGGACCAGATACCGGATCGAGCCGCCGCTTTTCACGCGCCGCCGCAGATCATGGGAAGCGATGTCCAGGAAGGGCGCGTCCAGCCAGATCAGCCGCTTGCTGATCCCCGGCAACGCCTGTTCCAGAAGCGGCATGTGCACCACATATCCGGGTCGGGGCATCACCGCCAGCCAGGTCATCTGGATCAGGCGGTGAGGCTCCCGCCACCGGGGGAGATCCACCAGCGAATCGGATCCCATCAGAAAAAAGAACTCGGCTTCCGGATAGGCCGTTCGCAGATGGGACAGCAGGTCGACGGTGTAATGAGGGCCCGGGCGATCGATGTCGGCCCGGGAGATCTCGAAAAACGGATTACCCGCGATGGCCAGCGCCAGCATGTTCAAACGATGCTCAATCGGCGTGACCTCCGCGGCCGGCTTGTGCGGTGGTTGCGCTGCCGGGATGAACAGCACCCGATCCAGACCCAGCTGGATCCGGGCCTGTTCGGCCAGCACCAGATGGCCGTAATGGGGCGGATCGAAGGTTCCTCCCAGAAGGCCGAGGCGGTTCATTCGAAACGCTCCGGATTCCGCCATGAGATCCGATGGAGCCTTATGCCCGCTTTCCCACATCGGCCCAGTCCACCCACTCCAGCTCCACCTCGCCGATATAAACGGTGTCCCCTGGCCGGACCCCGGCCTGCTCCAGGGCCTCGATGACGCCCAATCGTTCCAGCTGGCGGTGGAGATGCAACAGGCCTTCCTCGGAATCCAGGCGGGCCATCCGCACGGCTTTCTCCGCCGCTGTTCCCAGAACCCGCCATCCATCCCGCTCGCGGACCACCTGGATCGGGGTCTCGCGCCGGACAAGGGGGGGCGCGGTGGGCTGCAGCGGGGGCGGAGGCGGCGCTTCCTGCAATCGCTTCCAGGCTTCCCACATCAGGTTCCGGGTGCCCTGTTTCGCCGCGGCGGAGATCGGATGAACCACAAGGCCCCGCGCAGCGAAAGCCGCTTCCACTTCCGGCCATCGGGCCTGAACTTCCGGCAGATCCATCTTGTTGAACGCGATGATCTCCGGCCGCTTCAGCAATTCCGGATTGTAATAGCCGAGCTCCGCCCGGATCGCCTCGTAATCCGCGATCGGGTCCGGGGAGAGGCCATCCAGCAGATGGATCAGGACGCGGGTGCGCTCGACGTGACGCAGGAAGGCCAGTCCAAGGCCAACCCCCCGATGAGCCCCCTCGATCAGACCGGGCAGGTCCGCCAGCACGAAGGAAGCCGTATCATCCAGCACCACGACGCCCAGATGCGGATGGAGGGTGGTGAAGGGATAATCCGCGATCTTCGGTCGAGCGGCGGTGACAGCGGCCAGCAGGGTAGATTTCCCGGCGTTCGGCTTGCCGATCAATCCAACATCCGCCAGAAGGCGCAGCTCCAGGTGGAGGCGGCGGAATTCCCCGGGCTCCCCGCGCTCTGCGATCCGGGGGGCCTGATTCGTCGGGCTGACGAAAGCGGCGTTCCCCCGCCCGCCCCGTCCTCCCCGGGCGACGATCACCGTCTGTCCCGGTTCCGTGAGATCCGCCAGGATCTCCCCGGTCTCCGCATCCCGGACGACGGTGCCGGGCGGCACTTCCAGAATCAGGTCCTTTCCGCTGGCCCCGGTCTTCCGGCCTCCGCGACCGTGACGGCCGTTCTCCGCCCGGAAGTGGCGATGGCGATAATAATATGCCAGGGTGTTCAAATGGGGGTTCACCCGCAGGATCACGTCCCCCCCTTTGCCCCCATCCCCACCATCCGGCCCGCCCATGGGCACATATTTCTCTCGCCGGAACGAGACGCAGCCATCTCCGCCGTCGCCGGCCTTCACTTCAATGATCACTTCGTCACAGAAAACCCATGGTTCGCCCATCGGGATCCTCCTGCTGTGATTTTAGCGCGATCGTTCAGGAGGAGGGATGCCTGTGAATATGATACGAATGGGCGACAGAGGAATCGATCAGGGGGCCGGATGGCGGCGTCGCGGAAAATCCCGGGGAGCCGGGAATTTTGACCGCGGCATGGGCTTGCAGTATGCTCAGCATCCAGGATTCCACGGATGGGCGAAGGCGGATGGATGGCGAGCACGGATACCCCTGGCATCTGCCGCCGGCGCTGGCCCTGCACCTGGAGATCCTCCGTTACCCGATCCTGGCCCGCCGGATTCGGGAGCGGATGCGTCAGGAGCTGTTCGCCCGCGGCATCATCACCCCCGAGGCCTTCGAGGCGGAGGTCCGGGAGAAGGCGCTGATCTCCCAGCGCCTCGAAGGGCTCACGGATCCTTTCGGCCAGGAATCGGCGGAGGAGTGGGAGGAACGGCTGGCCCAGATCCGGGACCAGCTGACGGAGTTCTATTTCGCCTACAACCTCCCCCACAGCCTGTTCGTGGAAATCGTCCGCTCGGTGCTCGAGGAGCGGGCGCCGGGGCATCGTCCGGTGCTCACGTTCAACCCGGAGCTGGCCCCGGTGGAGGCCCTCTTCGCCCAGGCGGAGGCTTACGAGGCCGCCCCCCCGGAGCAACGCAAAGCGGTGCTCCCCCATCTCAAGGAGATCCGCGTCGTCCTCATCAAGAGCATCATCAGCGACCAGCTGGCCTTCGTGGGGATCGCTCGCGAACACTTTACCTCATCGGACCTGCGGGGGATCTACGAGCGGCGGATCGGGCAGGGGAAGATCGGCGGCAAGGCGGCGGGGATGATGCTGGCCTGGCGGATCCTCCAGACGCCGGACCCGGAGGATCCCTTCCCGCTGGTGGAGCGGGTGGGCATCCCCGAATCCTGGTTCATCGGGGCTGATGTCTTCTACGAGTTCATGGAACGGAATGGATTGCTCCCTTATCTGAACCAGAAATACAAATCCGAGGAAGAGATCCGCGCGGAGTTCCCGGAGGTGCAGCACGCCTTCCTGGAAGGGCGATTCCCGGCCTGGTTCATTCAGCGGCTGCGGGAGCTGCTCCGGGAGGTCGGCCGGCATCCCCTCATCGTGCGCTCCTCCAGCCTCCTGGAGGACAACTTCGGGGCTTCCTTCGCCGGCAAATACGAGAGCCATTTCTGTCCCAACCAGGGCTCCCTGGAGGAGAACCTGGAGACGCTGTTGACGGCCATCAAGCGGGTCTACGCCAGCGTCTTCCATCCCGATCCCCTGATCTACCGGCGGCACGTCGGGCTGGTGGATTACGATGAGCGGATGGCGGTCCTGCTCCAGAAGGTGGAGGGCGTTCGCTACGGCCGCTACTTCTTCCCGCCGATCGCCGGGGTGGCTTACTCCCGGAACCCCTTCCGCTGGAGCCCGCGGATCCGGCGGGAGGACGGTTTCGTGCGGATGGTGATCGGGCTGGGCACCCGTGCGGTGGAGCGCGTGGCCCACGATTACCCCCGTATGGTCGCCCTTAGCCATCCCGGCCTGCGCCCGGAGAAGGATCCTCAGACGATCGCCCGCTACGCCCAGCACTTCATCGATGTCATCGACCTGGAGGAGAACGCCTTCCGCACCATGCCGATCCACGAGGTGCTGGAGGCGGATTACCCTGGCCTGGCCTACCTGGCCCTGGTCCATAAAGGGGATTACCTCCAGCCCATGATCGGCCGCAATGTCGATCCCCGCTCCCTGGTCATCACCTTCGATCGCCTCCTCCAGGAAACGGATTTCGTGCCCCTGATGCGGGCGGTGTTGCGCAAGCTGGAACGCTACTACGGCCGGCCCATCGATGTGGAGTTCGCGGTCCTCCTGGAGGGCGGGCGGCCGCCCCGGCCCATGCTCCGGCTCCTGCAGTGCCGGCCGCAGACCGATCGCGAGCAGGCCGCCAGCCCGCGGATCCCACAGGATATCCCGGCAGAGGACATCCTGTTCACCTCTCACCATATGGTGCCCCATGGGGCGGTGTATAACATCCGGTATATCATCTACGTGGATCCCATCGCTTACACCCGCATCCCGGAGCTGAGCGCGCGGCTGGAGATCGCCCGGGTCATCGGGCGGCTGAACCGGCGTCTGGCGGGGGAGCGTTTCATCCTGATCGGGCCGGGCCGGTGGGGCAGCGTGAACCCTTACCTGGGGGTGAAAGTCGGCTACGCCGACATCTACAACGCCCGCGCCCTGGTGGAGATCGGGCTGCGGGGCGCCCAGGGATCCCCTGAGCTGTCCTACGGAACCCATTTCTTCCGCGATCTGATCGAGGCCCAGATCTACCCGCTGGCCATCATCCCGGACGATGAGCGGGCCATCTTCCGGGCCGATTTCTTCCTCCAGGCGCCCAACTGCCTGACCGCCCTGTTGCCGGAGGAAGCCCCTTACGCCTCCTGCGTGAGGGTCATCGATGTCCCCGGGGCAACGGGCGGCCGATACCTCCACCTGGTGATGGACGGCGATCACGAAGAGGCGATGGCCTATTTGGGGCCGGAGCGGAAGTAGCCTGATCGCGTTACCGCCTGTTAAGGAAGGGGGCATCCCATGGGATTTATCGTTCCTCAGCGCGGTGGAGACCTCCACATCATCCCGGAAAGCGCCTTCCCGCAGGAGTGGGCGGAGGAAAAGCTGCACGACGTCCTCGAGAGGGAGCCCCGATTCATCGCGGTGGAGCAGGAGGGCGGACCGCGGCCGACGGTTGTCGTGGCCAGCAAGCTCAGGCTCCCCAGCGGCGATGAGGCGGATTTGCTGTTGCTCGACAGCGAGGGGATGTTCACCCTGTGCGAATTGAAAAGGGGCGACATCACCCGCAAGACCGTCGGGCAGATCCTGGACTATGCGGCTCAGCTGGCGGAGATGCCTGTGGAGGAACTGTGGGAGAGCGATGATGCCCTGCGGATCGCTCGATGGCTTCAGCGACACGGCGTGCGGATAGACTGTTACGCGTTCAGCTACTTTCGCTGGCAGGATCTCGAGGTCTTTATGTCGTGGAATTTGATGCCCGTGGAAACGGGGGAAGAGGAGACCAGGCCGCAGGGCGTCCAACCGGGCGCTGACCATCGGCGAATCTTCTGGGCGGATATGCTGCGGCGGTTGGGGGATCGGATCCCTCATCGTCGGAATCCGACGACCGCAGGGGATTTTGATTTTAATACCGGGATAAGAGGTCTACGGGTATCCTGGAGGATTGGGCGATCCCGGTTGCGGGTCGTGCTGATCGTTTCTAAGGAAGAACATGGCGGGCGGGGAAACTGCAAGGGTTTGTGCGCGACATCGAACAGGAAACGGGCGAACCATGGGAGCTCCGCGAAACCCCAAAGCACTTCTACATGGAGGCGGTGCGGGATACAGGCGGCAGCGCCTGGAAGGCCCCGGAGGAAGTGCGGAACTGGGCCGTTGAAACCCTGGTCCGGTTGTATGAGATGGCGACGCGCCGCTTTCGGGAGTGGATGGAAGAGGAGGAGTAAGGCGGCGGGGGCTTCCTGGACCCCCATGGGCTTCGATGGAGATCGCCAGGCTGGAGGAAGCGGGGCATGCCGCAGGAGGGCTTTCGGTTCGTGGTGCTGGCCCGCGACGGACGGGCGCGGGCGGGGTTTCTGGATACGCCCCATGGGCGCATTCCCACGCCGTGTTTCGCCCCGGTGGGCACTCAGGGGGCCGTGAAGACCGTGCCCGCATGGGACCTCGAAGCCCTGGGCGCCCGCCTGATCCTGGCGAACACCTACCATCTGTATCTGCGGCCCGGCGATGAGCGGATCGCCCGCCTGGGCGGGCTCCACCGCTTTATGGGCTGGAACGGGCCCATCCTCACCGACAGCGGTGGCTTCCAGATCTTCAGCCTGCAGGGGCTGCGGGAAGTGGACGATGAGGGCGTCACCTTCCGCTCCCACCTGGATGGATCCCTCCATCGGTTCACCCCGGAGAAGGCCATCCGCATCCAGGAGAACCTGGGGGCGGATCTGATCATGTGTCTCGATGAATGCCCCCCACCGATGGATTACGATTACAACGTGAAGGCCCTGGAGCGGACCCATCGCTGGGCGGAACGCTGCCGGGCTGCCCACACGCGAAGGGACCAGGCCCTCTTCGGCATTGTGCAGGGCGGGGTCTTCGAAGATCTGCGGACCCGGAGCGCGCGCTTCCTGATCGGCCTGGATTTCCCCGGCTACGCCATCGGAGGGTTGTCGGTGGGCGAGCCCAAGCCTTTCACCTACCGCACGCTGGAGCTCATGGACGCCCTGCTGCCGGAGGAGAAGCCCCGGTATCTCATGGGCGTGGGGACCCTGGTGGATTTTGTCGAAGCGGTAGCGCGGGGGGTGGATCTCTTCGATTGCGTGATGCCCACCCGGGTGGCCCGGCATGGGACAGCGATCACGCGGGATGGGCGTCTGAACCTGCGGAACGCCATCTATGCGGAGGATCCTCGTCCGATCGATGAGGCATGCGGATGCCCGACCTGCAGGCGGTTCTCCCGCGCCTACCTGCGGCACCTGTTCAACGTGGGGGAGCCCCTGGCGATGTATCTGACCACGCTGCATAACTTGTATACGATGTTCCGGTTCATGGAGGAAATGCGCCAGGCGATCATAGAGGAACGCTTCGCGGACTTCCGAGCCGCCGTGCTGGAGGCCCAGGCCGCCCTCGCGCCGGATCCAGAGCAGGGGATGCCAGGTTGAGGC
The DNA here is from genome assembly GCF_034432235.1 of Thermoflexus sp. Classification (NCBI taxonomy): domain Bacteria; kingdom Bacillati; phylum Chloroflexota; class Thermoflexia; order Thermoflexales; family Thermoflexaceae; genus Thermoflexus; species Thermoflexus sp. The sequence goes on from NZ_DAOUCJ010000087.1 coordinate 42,980, forward strand.
CGGGGGAGCGGGGAAAGTTTTCAGCCTCTTCCTCGCCGGCATCCGGCGAAGCCTCCATCGATTCAGGTGGGCGGGCGCGGGTTCAGCGTGCCCGCCCATCCCTCAAAGCGATCCTCCTATCTTCCCACGCCATGGCGTGGTGCTATCAGTTCGGGGAAAACAGGGGCATGGCCCCCCGCGCGAGGTCCCACCAGAGGTTATGGGTCAGGATCTGTCGAAGGAGCGCCTCGCTCTCCTCGTGGCGTCGCTGTAAAGCTTCCATCGCCGCCTCCAGCTGCGCCATCCGTTCCTCCAGCCGACGGCGTGCCGCCTCCAGCTCCGCCATCCGTTCTTCCAGCACCTGGAGGCGCATGGAGGAGACCAGCATCCAGCGGCGGATCGCTCGAAAGGCCCCGATCAGGGTTTCCGCATCGATCGATTCCGGATCAGATTCCAGACGACGGAAGAAGGCTTCCAGATCTTCCAGGTCTTTGTCCTGTGCCATGCGGGCACCTCCGGTTCGGGTTCTATATACATGATATCCAGAGCGATGCCGTCCCGCTCGGCTTCGAGCGAGGCGATGCTCCTCGCCTCTATGGGAAAGCGCGCGCCTCTATAATATACAACGAGCTTGGGGAGCCGGGCGGGCCATCTTCGACGCTTCGCTCCCCACAGGGAGACCAGCGGTGCAGCTTCCAGCTCACGACGCGGGAGGGCTATCGAATGGATTTCCGTCCACGCATTGCGGTCTTGGGGGGGACGGGCAAGGAGGGCTCCGGATTGGCGCTCCGCTGGGCCCGGGCGGGTTTCCCGGTGGCCATCGGCTCCCGGGATCCCGAACGGGCCCGTCACGCCGCGGAGCGCCTGCGGGCGATCGTTCCGCTCGCGGAACTGATCGGCCTCGCGAACGCGGATGCGGCGGCCTGGGGCGAGGTCGTGGTGATCGCCGTCCCTTATGAAGGCCACGCGTCGATCCTCCAGGCTCTTCGGGATATCCTGGCCCGCAAGCTGATCATCGATGTGGTGGTCCCGCTGGATCCCGGCAATCCTCGCCGTTATGCTCCACCGCCGGATGGCTCGGCCACCGCCGAAGCCCAGCGGATCCTGGGCCCTGAAACCCCCGTGGTAGGGGCCTTTCATAATATTTCTCATTTCCACCTGCACGATCTGGATGAGGTCCCGGAATGCGATGTGCTGGTGGTGGGGGATCATCGGGAGGCCAAAGCCCGGGCCATCGCCCTCGCCGAAGCCATCGGGCTCACCGCCTACGACGCAGGTCCCCTGGCGAACGCGCCCATCATCGAAGGGCTCACCGCCGTGCTGATCGGGCTCAACATCCGCTATAAAGGGAAGGGCGCAGGGATCCGGATCACAGGGATTTCGAGGAAGAGCGGATGATTTCGTCCGAAGGGAAACCGATTACCCTGTTTCCCCTGGAAGGACTGCCCATCATCCGTCCTGGCGATGATCTGGTCGCTCTGCTGGCAGAGGCGTTGCGCCGCTGGGGAGGGCCGCAGGCGGGAGATGTGCTGGTGGTGGCGCAGAAAATCGTTTCGAAAGCGGAAGGCCGGTTCGTTCGCCTCTCCGAAGTGACCCCCTCTCCGCGCGCGCTGGAGCTGGCCCGGATCACGGGCAAGGATCCCCGCCTGCTGGAAGTCATCCTCTGGGACACCGCTGAGGTGCTCCGGGCGCGGCCGGGATTGATCATCGTCGAGCACCGCCTGGGGTTCATCTGCGCCAACGCCGGCGTGGATCGCTCGAATGTGGCCCCCGAGGGGGAAGAGATCGTCCTCCGCCTGCCGGAGGATCCGGACGGCTCCGCCCGGCGGATCCGGGAGGGGATCCAGCGCCGGTTCGGCGTGGATATCGGCGTGGTGATCGCGGATAGCCATGGCCGGGCGCACCGAAAGGGGGTGATCGGTGTGGCCATCGGGGTCAGCGGCCTCCCGGCGCTGGAAGACTGGCGAGGGCGTCCGGATCTCTTCGGCTACGTCCTGCAGCACACGGAGGTCGCGCTGGGGGATCTGCTGGCCTCGGCGGCGACCCTGTTGCTGGGCCAGGCGGCCGAGGGCATCCCCGCCGTTCTGATCCGAGGCGTTCCCTTCACCCCCCGGGAGAGCTCCGCCCGCGAGCTGGTACGGGGGCGAGCGGATGATCTGTTCCGCTGACCAGCAGGCAAAGCCTGATCCCCAAAGGAGCGAAGGCGATGATCCTGTCGGGGATCCGCATTCTGGATCTCACCCGATTGCTGCCGGGACCTTTCGCCACGCAGTGGCTGGTGGCGATGGGCGCGGAGGTCATCCGCGTGGAGCCGCCGAACGGGGGTGACTGGCTTCGCGAGATGCCCCCCTTTGTAGAGGGGATGGGCGCATGGTTTACCGCGGCGAATCGGGGCAAGAAGAGCGTGGCCATCGACCTCAAACAGCCTGAGGGGCGGGAGCTCTTCCTCCGCCTGGTTCGATCGGCCGATGGGGTGGTGGAGGGCTTTCGGCCGGGCGTGATGGCCCGGCTGGGCCTGGCCCCTGAGCTCCTCCTCCGCCAGCAACCCCGTCTGATTTATGCCTCCCTCACCGGCTATGGGGCCGGCAGCCGCTGGCGGGAACGGGCCGGGCATGATCTGAACTACCTTGCCCTGGCCGGCTTTCTGGGGCTCAACGGGCCGCGGGAGGGACCTCCGATGCCGCCGGCTGTGCCGGTCGCCGATTTCGGCGGGGCGATGGCGTTGGTGATCGCGGTGCTGGCCGGCCTCTTCTATCGCGAGCGGACCGGCCGGGGGGTCGTCCTGGACGCGTCGATCTTTGAGGTCGTGGTGACCTGGATGCAACCCTTCTGGCGGGCCCATCGGGCAGGGCTCCCGGCAGCCCGGGAGGGGATGCCCCTCAACGGGGCTCTTCCATGTTACCGGGTGTATGTCACGGCGGATGGGGGGGCGATGGCGCTGGCGGCCCTGGAGCCGGCCTTTTGGCGTTCTTTCTGCGAAGCGGTGGGACATCCGGAGTGGATCCCCCGCGCCTTCGATCCGGCGCTCATCCCGGAGGTGGCCGCGCTGTTTCGGAGCCGGGCCCGGAGGGAATGGGAAGCCCTCCGGGAGACCCTCGATGCCTGCCTGGAACCGGTGCTGGAGCCGGCGGAAGCCATCCAGTTGCTGAGGGATCTTGCCCCTGCATTCCAGGATGAGCACCCATGCCTGCCGTTCACCCTGGATGGGAAACGGCTTGCGGCGATGGGCCCTCCTCCTCGTCTGGGGGAACACACGGTGGAGATCCTGAGGGGCATAGGAGTGGAAGCCGCTGACCTGGAGGACCTGGCGCGCCGGGGCATCATCCGGGCGGAGGGCGTGGATGGAGCCTGAGCGCCATTGCCGCTTCGGTTCCACGGTCGACATCCGGCATGGCGTCACTCCTCCCCGATCAGCTCCAATTCCGAGAACATCACCGAATAACTGTGGCCGGAGGCATAAATCCGCAGACGGGTGAGGGTAGCGGGGGGCGCCCCGATGGCCCGCAGCGATTCCATCAGGTTCCCCGAGTCGAAGGTATACCATTCCCCCAGGGGGACTCGAATATGAACGTTATAAGGGGGCGGGCAAACCTGGGGGAGGCAGCTTTCCGGCGTTTGAGGACTCACTTCGCCGATGGCATAGAAGCCTTGTAGCCACTGGCGATCGCTGCCGTTGATGTCTTTATATTCCAGGCGGATCATCAGCGGACATTCGGTCCCCACGACCCCACATACTGCGACATCCTGGGAGAGGATCTTCAGACTGATGTGCAACTGGAGCGAGCGGAAATCCCGCACATCCTGGTTGAGGACAAGGAAAACTCCGGTTTGGGCGTGATCGAACCCGAAGCGTGAGATCGCCAGCACGCGACGGCCAGCCTCCGAAATTTGGGCCACTGCCCCCAGGCTTTCGCCGGGTTGCTTGACAAACCGGAAGATCGCCCATTGGCCGGGGGGAACCGGATCCTCCACACTTCGCTCCGGCAGGGGGGCCTGGAAAAGGCTCGGCAGCAGATTCCGCCCCGCTCCCAACGGTCCCTCCACCCGGCCGTCCAGTCCAATGCGTGCCCGTTGATCGCTCCGCACGATCCGGATCCCGGTCGAGTTTCCCACCCGGGCCTCCCCAGAACGCACGGTGAAATCCGTCCGGTCATTCTGGACTTCCACGGCCAGGGCCCCGGATAGCACTTCTGCCTGTCCATAGGGGGTCTGGATGACCAGCTCGAGGGCCCGCCGGCCTTCGAGGCGGATGACCCGGATCCGGCCGGCGCGGACGTAGAGGGTGAGGCGCGCCGGTTCCGGGCTGATCCCGAACCGCGGGTAACGGGCGTATCGCACTTCCACCTGGGTGTTCGGATAGATCTGGATCGCTGCCAGGTCTGGAGGCGTGGGAAGCAATGGTTCGGAGAAGATCACCAGGCCCTGGGATTGGGCATCTGTGATCAGAAGATCGCCTTCCGTCAGCCGGGAATAGGCAGCGCCAGGGGTGATCGCCACGGGCTCTCTCTCTGGATGCTCCAGGCGGAGGATCCCGGACAGGGCGGATACCCGAGCGGGCGTGCCGATATAGGCAGTGCGAAAATAAGTCATGATCCGCCACGGGATCAGGACGCTGAGCCCGATACAGATGGCGAAGGACAGCAGGAGGGTGATCCAGGCCAGGCGCTGCACCTGCGCCTCAGTCCACCTCGTAGCGGATGCGAAATCCCCGGAATTCACCGCTCGGCTTCTCCCAGTAGGTTTCCACGTAATCCACGCGGGCCGCTGGCGGGCCCTGCTGAAGGAAGGCGAGGAGGGCTTCCACCGCCGATCGTGGCCCTTCCGCCACCACCTCCACCGTGCCATCCGAGCGATTGGCCACCCAGCCCGTTAGACCGAGGGCCTCCGCTCGCAGCCGGGTGTAGTATCGGAAATTCACGCCCTGGACGATCCCATGCACAATGGCGTGAAGCCGAACCTGTTCTTCATGCGGTTTTCGCTGGCCGATCCCTCCCATATGGTGGCCTCCGGCCTCGAATGCGCTCTACATTTTAGCTCAGCTTGCCCGGATGCGATCGAGGAGGGAAAGCCATGCGTCTTCGGTCGTCCTCCATAGGACTTTGCATCCGCCCGGGTGGCCGCTGCTTGCCTTTTCCCTTCCAAGCTTACGCGGCTGGGCTCAAACTGCTCAAACCCATAGGAGGGAGGGCTTCCTCTCGATCTCTTGGGGAGTGGGGCGTGGAGAAATCCGAGGGGCCCCAGGCCCGGAAATCTCCTGGAGGAGATCCCCGATCCTCAGTTGCCGGCTCGTGAAACTGAAGGTTTACTGATTCCTGTTCTGGGTTTTGCTCTGCCCCGTCGCGAACTCATGGCGCAGGCCGGCCCGGATCCCGGAGAGGGCGAATGGCTTCTCGCTCCCGGGGTTCATTCTTGGCCAGATCGTGGCCTGCGCTGGGGCTTGAAAGGTCCTTCCATCCTTCAGGGCTGGGGCTGGGCCGGCCAGCTCAGCCCCAGGCTCCCGTGTCCGGAGGAGGTGCTATGCGGGTTCTGATCACAGGCGGAGCGGGGTTCTTTGGCTTCCATATGGCCAACAAGCTGCTCCAGCATGGCCATGAAGTGATCCTGCTGGATATCGCGGATTACATTGAGGAGGATTACATTGGGCCGGTTTCGTTCCATAAGGGGGATGTGCGCGACCGCGAAACGGTGGATCGGGTCATGCGCGGCGTGGATGCGGTGATCCACGCCGCGGCGGCCTTGCCCTTGTGGCCCCGCCGGGAGATCTTCTCGGTGAATGTGGAGGGCACTCGAACGGTGCTGGAGAGCGCCCTGGCCCACGGCGTCCGGCGCGTGGTGTTTATCTCCTCCACCGCTGTCTATGGCATCCCCAGGAAACATCCGATCGTGGAGGACGATCCGCTCCATGGCGTTGGGCCTTACGGCCAGAGCAAGATCCTGGCCGAGCGGGTCTGTCAGTCTTTCCGGGAACGCGGGCTGGTGGTGACCATCATCCGCCCCAAGACCTTCATCGGGCCCGGCCGACTGGGTGTGTTCCAGATCCTGTTTGACTGGGTGGAGCGTGGGAAGCCGATCCCGATCATCGGCAGCGGCAGAAACCGCTACCAGCTGCTGGATGTGGATGATCTGACCGACGCCATTGTGCTGGCCCTTACCGTGGATGCCGGTCAGGCAAATGACACGTTCAATATCGGCGCCGAGCGATTCGGAACGGTTCGAGAGGACGTGCAGGCCCTTTGCGATCACGCGGGCACCGGGGCGCGGGTCTGGCCGCTGCCCGCCCGGCCGGTGAAGGCGGCCCTTGCTCTCTTTGAGATGTTGCGCCTCTCTCCGCTGTATCGATGGGTTTATGGGACAGCCGATAAAGATTCTTTTGTGAGCATTGAGCGGGCGAAAGCGAAGCTGGGATGGCGCCCTCGCTACAGCAATGCGGAATCCCTGATCCGAACTTACGAATGGTATCTGGCCCACAAAACGGAGCTGGCGGGCAAGGTGGGCGTCACCCATCGGGTGGCGTGGGATCAGGGGATCCTGCGGGTGATCCGGGATTTGTTGCCATAGCCGGAGGCGAGGCCGTCTCGGGGGGTTGCGGGGAAGGCGCCGAGCCCCATACCATGAAACGTCTCCGCGATGCCGCGAAGTCGTGAGGAATGGAGGTCATGGATGCGAGGACCGTGGGAAGAGCGGGACGGGGTATTGCGCTACCGGACGCGAAGCGGGGCGGAGCTCTATCGCCTCCCGACGCGTCTTTTCCCGGAGCTGGATGGGTATGTTTATCTCATTCTGACCGACCGCCATCGCATTCTGGTGGATGCAGGCTCGGGGTTGCCGGAAAGTCGGGAGGATCTTCAGCGAGGCCTGGAAATCGTGCGGGCCCGCTATGGATGCCCGGTGGATCTTCCTGACCTGACCGCGATCCTGATCACCCACGGCCATATCGACCATTTCGGGGGGGTGACCTTCGTTCGCCAGCAGAGCGCAGCGCCGGTGTTTGTGCATGAGCTGGATCGTCGGGTGCTGGTAAACTATCCCGAACGGCTGATCACTGTGGCGCGGGAGCTGCGGCATTTCCTGAGCCAGGCCGGTGTCTCGGCGGAACGACGGACCGCTCTTCTTGACCTCTATCTCAGCATGAAAACGATGTTCCAGTCCACCTCCGTAGAGGGCTGGTTGACGGATGGCGAGCTGCTCTTCGGGATCCTCCGGGTGTATCACACCCCCGGGCATTGCCCGGGCCAGGTCTGCCTCCAGATCGATGAGGTGTTGCTGACCTCCGACCATATCCTGGCGCATACCACCCCTCACCAGGCCCCGGAGCGCATCACCCGTTATACGGGCCTGGGGCATTACCTGGAGTCCCTGCGTCGAGTGGCGGCGATCCCGGACATCGCTCTGGCGTTCGGTGGGCATGAGGACCCCATCCTGGATCTCTATGAGCGGATTGCGGCGATCGAGGCGTTTCATCGCCAGCGCCTGGAGCGAGTTCTGGAGATCTGTCAAGAGCCCCGCACCATTCTGGAGATCTCCAAGGCGCTCTTCGGCCGACAGTATGGCTATGGAGTGCTCCTGGCCCTCCTGGAGGCAGGGGCGCATGTGGAGTATCTCTACGACCGGGGTTATCTGCAGGTGGCGAATCTGGACCAGCTGGAGCGGGATCCCGAGGCGCCGATCCGCTATCGGAGGCTGTAGATGGAGCGCTGGATAAACATCGGCATCGCGTGGTTGATCATCGCGGCGGTGGCCCTTATCCAGGAGCGCTCCCGGGTTCTGGCAGGGATCCTGGCGGCTATGCCGTTGAGCATCCCCCTGGCCATGTGGATCGTCTATGCGGAAACCCGGGATCTGGGACAGACCGCCCAGTTCACCCGGTCCGTCTTTCTGGCCCTGATCCCCTCGCTGGGGTTCGTCCTTGCCACCTGGCTACTGCTCGCCCGTCGCGTTCCCTTTGGATGGAGCCTGCTGGGAGGATATGGGGTCTGGCTGGGGATGTTGCTCATATGGCGATGGCTGGGGATCCTGCGTTGAATCCTCTCGAAGGCGCGGCATGGCAGGAAGCGTGGGACGGGTCGAGCGGCAGGGGAGTAGAACGGTGAACGTGCTCCCTTTCCCGACTTCGCTTTCCGCCCATACCCGCCCGCCATGGCGCTCCACGATCGATTTCACAATGGCCAGGCCCAGGCCCGTCCCTTCCGCGGCTTCGCCCTCGCGTCGGACACGGTAGAACTTGCTGAAAATATGGGGGAGATCGGCCGGCGGGATCCCTACTCCAGTGTCGCTGACCTGCACCGTGATGTGGCCCTCCTGTTCCCGAGCCCGCACGGTGATCCGTCCGCCCGGAGGCGTATATTTCACCGCATTGCTCAGCAGGTTGAGGAACACCTGCTCCAGACGCCGGGGGTCCCCCTGAATGGGCGGGAGATCGGCCGGGAGATCCAGGATCAGGGTGTGCTGCTTTCCTTCGGCCTGAGGACGGATGATCTGGACAGCTCCATCCAGGATCCTGGCCAGCGAGCAGATCTCCATGGAGAGGGCATACCCGGACTCCAGCCGGGAGAGATCCAGCAGGTTGTTCAATAGCTCCACGATAGTCTGCATTGCCCGTTCCACCTTTTCCACGAACTCTTGCTGACGGGGGTTCAGGG
>NZ_DAOUCJ010000088.1 GCF_034432235.1 Thermoflexus sp.
CAGGGAGAAATCGTGTGGCAGGCCGCTCTCCGGGGAACGGATTCGGATATCATCCTGGATGTTCTGGTCCCGGTGACCAACGACCAGGGGGTCCGCCTGGGGTATGTGCGGCTGCTGCACCGTTTGCCCGACGTCACGGAAGGATTCCAGCGGGTTCGTCGTCTGGTGCTGGGGACGCTGGGGGTCGGATTGCTCTTGAGCGCGCTGTTCGGCTGGATTCTGGCTCAGTCCTTAAGCCGCCCGCTCCAGCAAGTCGCCCGGGCCATCGCCGAGGCCCCGCTGGAAGGGCCCGCGGTGACCTTGCCGGAAAGCGGACCCCAGGAAGTGCGTCAGCTGATCCGGGTTTTCAACCGGCTTCAACGACGGCGGGTCGAGCTGGAGGAGGCGCGCCGCTTGCTGCTGCGAAGCGTTGTTCATGAATTCGGCCGGCTGATCGGCGCGCTCCGGGCAGCCTTCCATGCCCTTCAGGGAGGGGCGATGGAAAACCCGACTCTCCGTCGGGAGCTGCTGCAGGGGATGTCGCAGGCGACCACTGAGCTGACCCGCTTGCTGGAGGACCTCACGCAGCTCTATCGCCATGCCGCTGGCCCCCTCTCTCTGCAGCGGCGTCTCCTCACGCTGACGCCATGGCTTCGAGAACGCGCGGCCCTCTGGGCTGAAATGGCCCGTGAGAGAGCCCTGCACTGGAAGGAGGAGATCCCCCCGGATCTTCCCGCGATCCAAGCGGATCCCGAGCGACTGGCCCAGGCGCTGGAGAATCTGGTGGATAATGCCATCAAGTTCACGCCGGCAGGGGGATCGGTCACCCTCCGCGCGGAGGTCCGGGATCGGGAGGTCTGGATTTGTGTTCAGGACACCGGCCCAGGGATCCCCATGGAGGACCTGCCGCGCCTCTTCGAGCCATTCTACCGGGGCCGTCAGGAAGGTCGCCCGGGCCTGGGGCTGGGATTGTTCCTCGCCCGGACCATCGTGGAGGCCCACGGCGGGCGCCTGGATGTGGAGAGCCGGGCTGGGGAGGGAAGCTGTTTTATGCTGATCCTGCCGCTGACGATAGGAGGTTAAGATGCTGAACCCGATGGTGCCGGCATGGGAGATCGCAATCCGTGCCATGGTCGTTTATCTGGTCATCCTGATCGGCCTGCGCCTGAGCGGAAAGCGGGAGATCGGCCAGATGACGTTCTTCGACTTGGTGCTGTTGTTGTTGCTGGCCAATGCGGTTCAGAACGCTATGGTCGGGCCCGATACCTCCCTGACCGGGGGGCTCTTGGCGGCGGGGGTCCTGCTGACCCTGAACGCCGCCGTGGCGTATGGGCGCCTCCGATGGCGGCCGCTGCGGATCCTGCTGGAGGGGACACCTACTTTGCTGGTGCTGCACGGCCAGGTGCTGGAGCATAACCTCCGGCGAGAAGGGTTGGATGTGGAGCTCCTGAAGACGGCCCTGCGGGAGCATGGAGTAACCGATATCCGGGATGTGGAGATGGCGGTTCTGGAGGTTGATGGCTCGATCAGTGTGATCCCCACCGGTGGAACCACGCATCGGATCCGGCATCCGGCGCGGTTCCTCCGCCGCTCGGGATAGCCTTCGAAACGCTTTGTCCCCTTTCCTCAGCGCCTTCCTGAAGATCGAGCGCCTGGAGCTGATCAGGGAATTTTTCGGAGGGGGCCCCTATCGTTATTCCGGCGGAAGTTACAGAGGAGATCGCCAGAGCCGGGCTTCTGGCTGAGATGATCGAGGCGAGAGCGATACAGGTGGAAATGCCCCTCTCCGGTGAAGCGCGGGAATTTTTGGAAAGCTAGGCATCGGACCAGAAGCTTTCAGCTCTCCTTCTCTCTCCGGCACAGGTAATTGCAGCGGGGGCTGCCCCTCCTCAGGTTCCAGCCCCCGATGGGGAATCTCCCCCGGCTTCATCCAGTAGCTCCACTACATGCTGGACAGGGATCGGGATCCCGGCCCGCCGCAGGCCCATGGCGAGCTGCAGCATGCACCCGGCGTTGGCAGTCACCACCCGATCGGGCGCAATCCGGCGGATCTGAGCTACTTTCTCCTCGAGCAGAGCGTTGGCGATCTCCGGATGGGTGATGTTGTAGATCCCCGCGCTGCCGCAGCAGAGATCCCCATCGGGCAGTTCAATCACCGTCAGGCCAAGCGCCCGGAGCAGCCGTCGGGGTTGCGCGCGAACCCCCTGGCCGTGGGCCAGATGACATGGATCCTGGTAGACCACCCGCCCGGATAGGCGTCGGGGGAGAGGGCGCAGGCCTGCCGCGTCCAGGAACTCGGTGACGTCCCGCACCTTCGCGCTGAAGGCGCGGGCGGCTTCCGCCCACCGGGGATCATCGCCCAGGAGTTCGCCATACTCTTTCATCGCCACCCCACAGCCGGCGGCGTTGACCAGGATGGCATCCACTTCCTCTCGCAGAAAGGCCGTGAGATTCCGGCGGGCCAGGGCCTGGGCCCGACGTCGCTCCCCGGCGTGGACGTGGAGGGCACCGCAGCAGACCTGGCCACGGGGGATCACCACCTCGAACCCCTGGCGGGTGAGGACCCGGATGGTGGCCTCCTGGATGGGGGCCAGCAGGGTGCGCATGACGCATCCGGCCAGCAGGGCGACGCGTCCCCGTCGCTCCCCGATCGCCGGGAACACCCGGCCGGTGACCATCCCGCGCGCCGGGATCCGATCCGGCAGCATGTTCTCCATCGTCTGGAGCGCGCGGGGCATGCGGTGCAGCCAGCCGGCTTTTCGGATCATCCGCTGGATCCCGGCGGCCTGATACAGCCAGAGCCCGCGGGCGAGGAGGGTCAGGAAGGACGGGTGGGAGAGGATCAGGCCGAAGACCAGGGCTCGCAGCAATCGCTCCCCGGGGGAGATGGGCAGGGCCTGCCGGATCTGCCAGCGGGCAGCTTCCACCAGGCGGCCGAATTGCACCGTGGCCGGGCAGGCCGTCTGACATGCCCGACAGGCGAGGCAGACCTCCATATGTTCCCGGAAATCAGGGTTCAGCTCCAGGCGCCCCTCCGCCACTGCCCGCATCAGATAGATCCGCCCGCGGGGGGAATCCGGCTCCCAGCCCAGCACGCGGAAGGTGGGGCACTGGTTCAGGCAGAGCCCGCAGTGGGTGCAACGCAGGATCTCCCCGTAATCCGGCGGATGATCCGGCGTAAACCCCTGCACAAGGGGGATCGCATGGACCGGCGCCGATTCCGCCGCCGAAACGGTCGAGGCCATCATCTGCGCTCCTCAGGAAAATGGAATAACTCAGGGCTGGGATGGATCACGTGGGCGGCTGGTAAGCGTTCCTCCAGATCTGCCGGTAGCGCTCGACTTCCTGGGCCCACTGTTTCTCATCCCAGCCCAGCATCGCCCGGAGCCGGGAGCCATGGCGTTCCAGGAAGGGAAGCGCCCCCTCCGGCAGCTGGAAGCCCAGGCGGGTCCGCCGCAACAGCAGGTCATCCAGATGGACCACCGCCTCATGGGCAATGATCCATCGTATCTCAACCCATCGCAAATCGGTCCGGGGGATGCGCTCCTGCTCTTCGGACGGAGCCTGGAGGAACGCCGGGAGCAGTTCGGGATCGTAACGGCTGCTGAGGCGGAGACAGAGGGCCGGATCGAACTGCTCGGCCAGGGCCTGGGCGGCCTCGCGAACTTCGGGCCCCACCGGTTCCGGGGACCGTGGGGAGGGCGCGGGCAGGCGCCGCCGAAGGGCCCGGAGCGCATCCCGCGCCATCACCCGGAAGGTGGTGAGCTTCCCTCCGGTAACGGTCAGGATCTCTTCCTCCCACACCGCGTGATCCCGCGGCTCCCGGGAGGGCGGCTGTCGTCCCGTCCCGATGACCGCCCGCACCCCGGAGAAAGTGGCCGTAACGTCCGAGGCGGAAAGATCCAGGGAGGGGAACGCCCGCTGCAGGGCGAGCAACAGGTAATCCAGCTCCTCCGGCTGGATCGCCGGCTCGGCCTCCAGATCGTGGTGGTGATCCACATCGGTGGTGCCGACCAGCGTCATGCCCTCCCATGGGAGCACGTAGAGCGGCCGGTGATCCCGGGGATGGAGGAGGATCACCCCCTGGGCGAGGGGAAGCCGCCAGCCAGGGATCAGCAGGTGGCTGCCCCGCAGGAGCCGCAGCCGCGGCGGCCGATGCAGTTTTCCCCGTAGCTGATCCGCCCATGCGCCCGTGGCGTTCACGACCGCTCGGGCCCGCACCTCGATCTCCCGGCCGGATATCCGATCCCGGGCCATGATCCCCTCAATGGCTCCGGATCGCGATTGCAGGAAGCCTTCTACCCGGACGTAATTCAGCGCCACGGCGCCCCGGCGGACGGCGTTCTGGATCAACCGGAGCACCAGCCGCGCGTCGTCGGTGAGGGCATCCCCGTAGCGATAGCCCCCCTGGAGACCTTCCGCCCGGAGATGGGGGGCCAGGGTGAGCAGCGCCTCCCGGGAGAGGTAGTGGTGGTTTCGGCGGCCCGCGAACCTGTCGTAAATCCAGAGCCCGATGGCCAGCGTTGCTCGAGCGAGGGGATCCTCCCGGTAGAGCGGTATCAGGAAATTCAGAGGCTGGATCAGGCCGGGGAAGGCGCGCAGGAGATGTTCGCGCTCCCGCACGGAACGCCAGGTGGTGCGGACCTGCCCATGGCGCAGGTAGCGCAGCCCGCCGTGGACCATCTTCCCGGACCGGCTGGAGGTGCCCCAGGCGAAGTCATGCTGCTCCAGCAGCACCGCGCGGAATCCCCAGCGCGTTGCCTCCTCCAGCAGCCCGGCCCCCGTGATCCCGCCGCCGATGATGAGGAGATCCCAGGGCTCGTGGAGTCGAAGCCAGCCTTCTTCGCGGTTCAGGGGCATCGGCTCATCCCCGAAGGGACTTTCACCGGTTCATCCCCGGGCGAGTTCGCGCCCGTTCCCGGAAAATGAAGACCCCACCAGCTTGCCCGGATTCATCCGCTCGTGGGGGTCCACCGTCTGGAAGACAGCGCGCAGGATGGCTAGGCCGAGCGTTCCCTTCTCCGCCTCCAGGTAAGGCTGGTGATCCACTCCGACCCCATGCTGATGGCTGCTCGTCCCCTTTAGCCGCAGGATCGCCTCGCTGGCGGCCTGCTTCAGACGCCGCCAGCGCTCCAGGTTCTCCTCCGGGTCCGGAGCCAGGCGGAACATCAGCGTGGTGTAGACGTTAGCCCCATGCGGGTAGACATGCGAGATGTGGCTGAACACATACACGCGTTCCCCTATATCCGCCAGACCGCGGCGCAACGCCTCCTCGATGGCGGCGACCATGCGGGGCACCCGCGCCCAGATCACGGCCGTCTCCAGCGTGTCCACCGCGTAACCGAGCTCCCACAGGGTGTTGCGCAGGTAGGGCGAGCGGAACCGCTGGCGAAGCCATTCCCGGGCGAGAAGACTCCCCATGGATCGGCCTCCGTGCCGCGCGGCCATGTGATGAGCCTCCGCCATCGCTGCGTGGACCACCCGGCGCGACCCGGCGGCGGCGACCAGAAGCATGCAGGGGTTTCCCCCCAATCCCTGCAGGCGCAGCCAGCCTTCCAGCCAACGGACCAGCCGCCTGCGCCCCGTCAGGCGCAGCGTGACCCGGGTCTCCTCCGGCGTGCTCAGCCGGAGCATCGTGAGCGGCAGCCCGGCCTGGACCATCTCCCGGATCGCGGCCAGGCCTTCCGGGAACCCCGGGAAGAAGAAGGTCTGGAACGCCTCGGCCTCCGGGAGCGGGCGCACCCGCAGCGTGGCCTCCGTCAGGATCCCCATCCGGCCCTCCGAACCCAGGACCAGATGGCGGAGATCGGGACCAGCTGCGGAAGGCGGGAAGACGGGAAGAACAAGCGGCCCCTTTGGGGTCTCCACCCGCCCGCCGACGAAGAGATCCTCGATGCGCCCATAGCCCAGGGCGAACTGGCCGACGGAGCGGGTCATCACCCAGCCCCCCAGGGTCGAGTATTCAAACGATTGCGGGTAGTGCCCCAGCGTGAAGCCCTGGGCGCGCAGCGCAGCCTCCAGATCCGGGCCCCGGATGCCTGCCTGGAAGGTGGCCAGAGCGCTCACCGGGTCCAGCCCGAGGAGACGGTTCATGCGCTGGAGATCGATGACGAGGGCGGGACGGGGATCGGGGAGCACCCGCACATGCCCGACCACGCTGGTGCCGCCGCCATAAGGCACCACCCGCGCGCCCACCATCTCCGCGTAGGCCAGCAGGGCGCGCACCTCCTCATTCGTTTCGGGAAAGGCCACCCCGTCCGGCGCATGGATTCGCCCGCTGCGGAGGGCGATCCAGTCTGGAAGGCCCTGGCCGGCCGCGTGATGCAGCCGGATCTCCGGATCCGTCCGGATGAGGGGATGAGGGGGGAGGCGGGAAGGCGGGATGCCGGCCAGCGCTTCTTCCAGCGTGCAATCCCGGGGTGGGGTTCCCGGCCCGAGCTGCTCCTCCAGGAACTGAAGGGCGGAAGAGGGTAGAGGGACGGTCACCGAGTGCTCACCCCATCCGTTCCAGCGGCGCATGGAAAGCTCCAGCGAAGAAGATCAGGCGCATCTCTCCTCCTTCCCTATCCAGAGGCCTGTCACAGAAAAGCAGCGAAAAATCTCCGCAACCGCTCGAGATCTTCCAGGCCGGTTTGAAGGATTTCGTAAACGATCCGGCGATCCACTTCCATGTATTCATGGACCAGGATATTGCGAAACCCGATCATGCGTATCCATTTCTCTTTCAGCTCAGGCTCCAATCCGGCCCGTTCAGCCAGAATCGCTGGAATGTCGCTATACCATCGAACTTCCCCCAGGCCGAGAT
The DNA here is from genome assembly GCF_034432235.1 of Thermoflexus sp. NCBI lineage: Bacteria > Bacillati > Chloroflexota > Thermoflexia > Thermoflexales > Thermoflexaceae > Thermoflexus > Thermoflexus sp. The sequence goes on from NZ_DAOUCJ010000088.1 coordinate 6,785, forward strand.
CAGCGATGACATGGTTGCCCATGTCCAGGAGGGCCTCGATGGCGAGCTGCAGAAAGCGCTCCGCGCTGCCATAGCGCTCGGGGTCCTGAATAAATTCCTCAAAGTGGTAGCGTCGCAGACGGCGCAGGATCTCCAGGTATTCATCCAGCTTGCGAAGTCGACGTTGAAGAACTTCCGGTCGAACCATGGAGGATCCTCCGTTTGTAAGCCTCCCGCTGCACCCGCAGGTAGGGGACGAAATCCAGATACTGGCGCACAACGCGGGAGAAGAAGGCCCCGGGATCGAAATCATCGGTCCGGTAGATGATCCGGTTGTGGCGGACCGCTTCGAACTTCAGGAGGATATCCTCAGTGTCCAGGAACACCACATCGACCCGGCAGAAGCCGTGGCGGGCGAGGTCGGCCAGCAGCGATAGAAGGTCCGGCCGCGGGAACCCCCGGCGCACCAGGATAGCCAGATCCAGGTCGCTCTCCGCATGCAGGCGGCCCTCGGCAGCGGAGCCGAAGAGGTAAACCGCTTCGATCTGGGGATATTTCCCGAAGATCTCCGTTAGGCGATCCAGGTTCGGAAAGGGGGCGCTCTCCGGATGATCCGGCATGGGTTTTCTCTCCCCAGGTTCCGACATGGCCATTATAGCGGATCGCTTCCTCTCCCCAAACGGGCAGGTCCGACCATGGCCGTTCGAGGGAGGCACAGGCCCGGAGCTCGCATTATACGGGGGTTGATTCCGTTGTGAACGCATGGCGTGTCGAATGA
>NZ_DAOUCJ010000089.1 GCF_034432235.1 Thermoflexus sp.
TTAATGTTTGATAAGCCCAGTAAGAAGGCTTCGGATTGTTGAGATCCCGATCCCGGAACAGACCATGAGCCTCGGTGCCGGGCCCATCATCGAAAACGGAGAACCAAGCCAGCATCCGGAGATCAACAGAGAGACCCCGCACCAACATCTGAGCCAGCCGTTGCGCCTGGAGTTCTTCACTGCTCCCAGCGGTTGGATCGCTCCAGAAACCCATCTCCGGCACGAGCAAAGGCAGGTCGCCTATCCCATGCCGCTCCATAATCCCCCGGATCTCCAGCGCCTTTTCACGAAGGGTCGGCCAACGATTGGGGGAGATCGGATAATAATGAAAAGCTACCGCATCGATGAAGCGGCGAGCCTGCCCCTCGCCTCCTCCCAACGCATTCAACGCGCGAAGGGTATCCGTCAGAAACGATCGGACAAAGGGTCCTCCATCCTCTTCGAACCAATCATAGGCCAGGCCACCAATGAGCACTTTGGCGCGCGGGTTCGCAGCATGAATGGCTGGGGAGACCTGGGCAAGCATCGCTGCAAAACCGGCACCGTTGTGCCCCCAATAGCCCTTTCCATCGCGGGCCCGGCCGAGATCCCCATTATCAGGCTCCGCATAGAAGGACCAGTAATGAACGCAAGGGGAGCCCGGCGCATCCTCGATCCCATCGCAGTCATAGCGCTCGGCCATGCGTGTGACAAAGTCCACAAGGTCTTGGGTGTCCGTCACAGGCCCACCGGGCAGCGCGGCCGCCCATGAGGGATTGTCCGTAAAGAGAACGAAGACTTCCATCCCGGCCCCCTGGGCATTCCGAACCTTCTCGTCAAAACTCGACCAGTTGAAACTCCCCCGCGCCGGCTCCACTGTGGACCAGGATAGAATCGTGACAACCCATCGCGCCCCCGCCTCTTTCATCCTGGAGAGACCCCAGGCATCATCCACTGCCCCATACATCGTGATCCCAAAGGGAGACGTATATCCTGGATCATGGAACCGTGCGATAATCGGAAGATAGAGTGTATATGGAAAGACGGAAGCAGCCCCTGCAGATTGCCCGGCCCCTCGGAAGGGCGCTTAGTCTCCCCAGATCACCAGAAGGGCTAGAAGCAGCCATCTCGAAATCCAGAGATGGTGCAGCCGAGGGATCTTCACCTCAACCTCCTTTATAAAAATAAGGCAAGAGCGCGAAAGCGAAGGCGGCCGCATCCAGGAGGGCCCACAAAAGAAGGAATCCGAACACCCGCGCACCTTCCCATCCTTCTGGAATCCATCGCGCCCATCCCCCTGCCAGGAAGAAGGCAAGAGGCACAGCGGCCGGAAACATGTATCGCCCCTGCGCGTAATAGCGCCCTTTTGGAACATTCATAACGAAGAACATCCAGCCTGCTACGGTGAAGGCCACAAAAGTCCCCATCACCCCTATCACCCAGCTAGGCACCCGCCACCGGCGGGAGCGCGGAAGCATCCAGCCCTCCAGAGCAATCACTAAGAGGAGATACACAACCCCATACCAGAACCACCCTGCAGAGACGTTCAGCCATCCGAAACGAGCCCACATGCTCTCAACCGTCAACCGAAAGATCCGATCCAAAGGCGGCAGCCCTTCGCCCCCTATGTTCCCGGGCTCAAGGGATCGAAGCGCTCCCTGGACCCAGCGCCCGACGGGCGTCCGGAAAGGCAGGAGAGCTGCGCTGAATAGGAGGAACGCAAGGGTAACGCCTGAGGTCAGCTTCCATCCCCACTGCCTCTTGCTCCGGAGGATTCGGTATCCCCATGCCGCCGCATAAACAACACTCAAGGGGATCAGCGGGGCGGCCGTGTTCTTGGTCCACAAGAAGTAATGTATAAACTCCAGCAACCAACAAAGCCAATATTATGATACCTACAAGCAGCTTCCAGGCCCGAATGACAGTTCGGAGCCAAGCCAACAAGTCGATCTCTAAAGAGTCAGCGGTAAGCATTTCGGGCGCATTTGACATCGTGACAACCTCGAATTGATTTTTGTACATACCGATGACGCAGGCTTCTGGGCACAACACTGAATCAGCGAGGGCTCCCTTATCGCCACAGCCCGCGCAGCAAATATTTTATCAGCCCGGGCTGGGCCCAGAGCAGACGCCATACCCCCGCCGCCAGGGCGTCCCGGGGAACCTCCCCCAGGGTCCGGGTGGCCCGCTGACCCAGCCCCCACAGCGTCAAATGCGCCCGAAATGCTTACCGCTGACTTTTTAGAAATCGACTTGTTGGCTTGGCTCCGAACTGTCATTCGGGCCTGGAAGCTGCTTGTAGGTATCATAATATTGGCTTTGTTGGTTGCTGGAGTTTATACATTACTTCAACCGCGATTGTATAAAGCCACCGCGGTTTTGACGATAACTCAGACCTCTCTTCAGACGTCTCCGGACCCCCAGCTTGTGGCGCGCATGGCCCTGGAGGTGGCCCTTAGCGACCGCATGGTTTCAGAGGTCTATGACCTGGTTCGGCCGCAAAATTTTCAGGACCGGGATGCGCTTCGCCGAGCCATGGAGGCTGCGGTGGGGCGGGATCCGCGTCTGGTGCGGCTGACGGTGTGGAGCCCGGACGCATCGGAGGCGGCCGCCGTGGCGAATATGTGGGCCCGACTGGTGGTGGTGCGGGTGAACGACGTTTATCTCGGCCGCAGTCCCACCCCGGCTCTGGCTTTGGCGCAGGAGAACCCGGGCCCGGGCGAGGTGGCGGATCCGGTTCTTCTGCAGGTCCAACGGGATGTCGCCCAGGCGGATCTGAAGGCCCTGCAGGGAGCGATTTATGGCCTGGAGGGAGTGGAGCGGGACATCCGGGCCTTTCGGGAGCGGGTGGCCCGGGCCGATGGGGGCGTGGTCTCCCTGGAGGACCAGCTGACGGCCCTCTTTCTGCAGTTGCGGGCTTTTGGGGTGAGCGCCCCCGACCGGATCGAGTTTGGGAGCGAACAGCTCGGGGGCCTGACGAAGGACCGGCAGGCCCTGCTGGCCCGGCTGGACGATCTAATCCAGGCGGTGGCCACCCGGCGAGGGGAAATGGAGGCGCGGATTGCTGCCCGCCGGGCCGAGGTCGAGGAGTTG
>NZ_DAOUCJ010000090.1 GCF_034432235.1 Thermoflexus sp.
GCCCGCCGCACCGTCACCATCTTCCAGCCCGATGGAACCCTCCGCCTCCTCCACGAGCCCGATGAGCTGGACGGCGGGGACCTCCTACCCGGATTCCGGTGCCCGGTCCGGGACCTGTTCGAGCGCACCCTCTAATCGTATCCTCAACGGGAGGCTTCCCATGCGCGAGGTGCTGGAAGCGATCGAGCGATGGAAAGGGCGAGGGGAGCGGGTCGCGCTGGCGACCGTGGTGAAAGTCATCGGATCCGCTCCTCGGGACGTGGGGGCGAAGATGGCGGTCTCCTCCGGCGGGGAGATGGCCGGGTCGGTGAGCGGCGGCTGTGTGGAAGGAGCCGTCTTCGAGATCGCCCAGGAGGTGCTGCGCACCGGGCGCCCCCGTCTGGTCCGCTTCGGCATCAGCGACGAGATGGCCTGGGATGTAGGTCTGGCCTGCGGGGGAACGATCGAGGTGTTTGTGGAGCCGCTGCCCTGAGGGCTTTCAAAAGGACTTCTGGGGACCGATCTCTCCTCCCATTTCCGGAGGGACGGGATGAACTGGTTTGAGCGCGTGCGGGAAGCCATCCGGAAGGAAGAGCCCATCGCCCTCGCCACCGTGATCCGAGGGCCGGAAGCGTGGCTGGGGGCCAAATGGATCATCGAGCCGGGCGGCGATGGATGGGGGAACGTGCATCCGGAGCTGGACCGTCAGGTCCGGGAGCTGGCGCATCGTTACCTGACGATCGGCCATTCCGGAACCGCGCTTCTTCCCACCCCGGAGGGAGAGGTGGAGGTCTATATCGAAACCCATGTTCCGGCTCCCCTGCTGATTATTGTGGGGGGCACGCATATCGGCATCGCCCTGACCTCCATCGCCAAGATCCTGGGCTGGCGGGTTTATCTGGTCGATCCGCGCCGCACCTTCGCCACGCCGGAGCGCTTCCCCCATGTAGATCGCCTGATCCATGCCTGGCCAGATGAGGTCCTCCCGGATCTGATCACTCCCCAGACGGCGGTGGCTGTCCTCACCCATGATCCCAAACTGGATGATCCGGCAGTGATCGCCGCCCTGCAAAGCCCGGCCTTCTATGTAGGCGCTCTTGGAAGCCGGAAAACCAGCGCCCGGCGCCTGGAGCGGTTGCGCCGCAAAGGGATCCCGGAGGAGGCCCTCGCCCGCCTCCACGCGCCCATCGGCCTGGATATCGGGGCGCGCACGCCGGAGGAGATCGCCCTGAGCATCATGGCCGAGATCGTGGCCGAGCAGAGCCGGCGGCGACAGGCCGCGCGGGCCGCTGTGCCCGAGGAGGCGCGTCCATGAAATTCGGTCCGGTTCCAGTGGAAGAAGCGGTCGGGCGCATCCTGGCCCATAATCTGGCCGACGCGCAGGGAAACCGCCTGTTCCGCAAAGGCCGGCGTCTCACGCCCGAGGATATCGCCCGGCTGAAGGCGGAAGGCTATCAGGAAGTCGTGGTCGCCGATCTGGAGCCCGGCGACGTGGGGGAGGACGAAGCGGCCCGGCGCATCGCCCGGGCCTGCGAGGGTCCGGGCCTGCGCCCGATGCCGGCGGCTGGGGGACGGGTGAACTTCCTGGCGGAGGCGGCGGGGGTGTTCCTGGTGGAACTCGATCCGCTGGAGCAGTTGAACCGCCTGCCCGGGATCACCCTGGCGACCCTGGCCCGGGGGAGCGTGGTGCGCCCTCGTCAGATCGTCGCCAGCCTGAAGATCATCCCCTTCGCATTGCCCGAAGGGATCATCGCCCATGCGGAGGCGCTGCTCCGGGAGAACGGCCCCCTGATGGGCGTTTATCCCTTCCAGCCCCGCCGGGTGGCCCTGATCCTCTCCGGGCATCCCGCCGTCTGGCCCCGCCTGATCGCCGATTTCGAAGGCCCGCTTCGGGAACGGGTGCTCGCCTGTGACGGCATATGGCTTGGGACGCAGACGGTGCGCCATGAGGAATCCGAGCTGGCCCGGGCGATGGAGGCCGCGCTGGGCCAGGGGGCGGACTTCCTGATCCTGGCCGGCGAGACAGCGATTATGGATGAAGAAGACATCGCCCCCCGGGCGATCCGGCGCATCGGGGGAAGGGTGGAGGCGTTCGGGGCGCCGGTGGATCCGGGGAACCTCCTGCTGATCGCTTACTATGGGGAGATCCCGATTCTGGGGGCGCCGGGCTGCGCGCGGAGCCGCCATCGGAACGTGGTGGACTGGGTGATCCCCCGCCTGATGGCCGGGCTGCGCCTGACCCGGGAGGAGATCGCCTCCATGGGCCACGGGGGACTGATGGAGGATGTCGAGGAACGCCCCGCGCCTCGATGGATTGGCTCTTCTTAATTCGAGCGGCGCTGCGCAAGAAGCGGAGAACGCGCTGTCTCTTTCGAAAGCGATCCCATCCTCCCCCATGCTTTTTGACAGATCAAAGCCCTGTATTTATCATGGGATGATGATTCGCAGCGGCTCCGATCCAGGGATCCGCTGCGCCATACAACTGAATCACCACGACCTGCGGGGCAGGGTGAGGTCGCCTTCGGGCGGCCAATTCCCGACCGGCGGTGATGGAGGGAGTTTCCCTCGCCTCCTCAGCCCGCGAGCCGAGGCCCACTGGGCCGAGGCAGGACACCGGTGAAAGTCCGGGGCCGACCGTATAGTCGGGATGGGAGCAGGTGGCGTTCCCATGGCGCGCTGCGCATGGCGCGAACCCGCCCCGAAGGCATTTGGAACGCCTTCGGGGTTGTTGTTCCATGCGCGGTGGAGGGAAGGCGTTTGCCCTGCCCCCGAAGGTCCGTGACCTTCGGGGGTTTTTCTTTACCAGGGCTGACTTCCCTCGATTCAAAACGGCATGGGACTTCCACTCTCACGCCATGGGATCCGGGAAGCTCGGAACCTGCAGAGTTCCGAGGGATAACCGGTTTTCCTGCCCCGGGGTCTGTGGATCCCGGGGCTTTCTGTTTCCGGGCAGAACGCCTGGATCGCTTCCCCCAACGCTTTCACGGGATGGGGGGATCCCGGACGTTCATCATAGGGGGATCGGAAATGCATGGAAAAGCGACCGGATGGAGCGCCAGGGTTCGGAATACGGCCTGGCTCCCTCGAGCGGGGGCGGCATTGCTCTTCGTTCTGATGTGGAGCCTGGTGGTGCGCCTGGGAGATTACCCGCCCTTTATCCTGCCCGGGCCGGAGCAGGTGGCGGCCCGGATGTGGGCGCTGGCGGCCAGCGGATCCCTCTGGCGTCACTGGTGGGCGACGGCGGTCGAGGTCGGGCTGGGGCTGAGCCTGGGGGTAACGGTGGGCCTAAGCCTCGCCTATCCCCTCGCCCACTGGCGCCTGTTCGAGCGCATGGTGGCCCCCTATCTGGTGGCCTCCCAGGCGGTGCCCATCGTCGCGGTCGCCCCCCTCCTGATCATCTGGTTCGGTCCGGGGCTCTTGGCCCGGGTCCTGGTGAGCGCCCTCATCGCTTTCTTCCCGGTCCTGATCGCCGCCATCGCCGGTTTCCGCCAGGTGCCCCCGGAGTGGCGGGAGCTGTTCCGCAGCCTGCGGGCCACACGGTGGCAGACCTTCTGGAAGCTGGAATGGCCTGCGGCCCTTCCGGTGATCTTCGGGGGCCTGAAAATCGGTGCCACCCTCTCGGTGATCGGGGCGTTCGTGGGGGAGCTGATCAGCGCTGATCGGGGGATCGGTTTCCTGATTAAGCAGGGCCAGGGCCTCTATGACACCCCCCTGGTGTTCGGAGGGATCCTGCTCCTGGCCTCCCAGGCCCTGCTGCTTTACGGGATGATCGCCGCCCTGGAGCATCGATGGGCGCAGAGGGAATGAGCGCTTCCCCATGGACTCACAGGACGGGTTTGTCATCGATCCTGCATCCCGCGATGGAGGTGAACGATGCGTCATCCCTGGATACCTTCCGGCTTGCTCCTCATCGCCCTGACTGCCTGTCAGGTGCTCGCCGGCCCGCCCGCGCCGGCCACCCCCACCCCAATCCGTCTGCCCATGGGATACATCGCCAACGTGCAGTTCGCCCCCTTCTATGTAGCCGTCGAGAAGGGCTACTTCGCCCAGGAAGGGATCGAGCTCTCCTTTGATTACAGTTTCGAAACCAACGGTGTGCAGCTGGTGGGGGCCGGACAACTGCCCTTCGCCCTGGTAAGCGGCGAGCAGGTGCCGCTGGCCCGGGCCCAGGGGCTGCCCATCGTGATGGTCGCCCAGTGGTATCAACGCTATCCTATCGCGGTGTTCGCTATAGCGGAGAAAGGGATCCGGACCCCCTCGGATCTTCGGGGCCGCAAGGTGGGCCTCCCCGGTTTCTTCGGCGCTTCCTATGTGGGATTCAAGGCGCTGCTCTACGCTGGCGGGCTCCGGGATGAGGAAGTGGAAGCCGTGGATCTGGGGGGCTTCACCCAGGTGGCGGCTGTAAAGGAGGGGAGGGTCGATGCGGCAGTGGGATACATCAACAACGAGCCGCTGGTTCTGCGGCGAGCCGGCTTCACGGTGAACGTCATCGATGTGGCGGATTACGCGGCCCTGGTCGGCAACGGCATCATCACCAACGAGCGAACCATCCGGGATCAACCGGATCTGGTGCGGCGGTTCCTGCGGGCGTTCCTGCGAGGCCTGCGAGATACGCTGCGGAACCCCCGGGAGGCGTTCGAGATCAGCAAGAAGTATGTGGAAGGGTTGAGCGGCGAGAACGAGCGGGCCCAGTGGGAGGTGCTGCAGGCGACGCTGCCATTATGGCAAGCCGAGGTGCCGGGCCGCTCGGATCTCCGCGCCTGGCAGCAGATGACGGCTGTGCTGGTGCGGATGGGTCAGCTGAAGGAGCCCGGGGATCTGCAGGCAGCTTTCACCAACGCCTTCGTAGAGGAGCTCTGGCCCCAGGTGGAGCGCGGGCGATGACCGATCGACCGATCCTGATGGCGCGCCATATCGCCCACTGCTATCGAACGGGGCGAGGGGAGGTCTGGGCGCTGCGGGAGGTTTCCCTGAGGCTGCAGCAGGGAGAGTTCGTCTGTCTGGTGGGACCTTCGGGATGCGGCAAGACCACGCTGCTGCGCATCCTGGCCGGCCTGCTCCCCCCCACGCGGGGGGAAATCTGGCTGGGGGATCAACCCCTTCGGGGGCCGGATCGACGGATCGGGATCGTGTTCCAGAAGGATTCGCTGTTGCCATGGCGGACAGCGCTGGAGAACGTGCGGCTGCCGCTGGAGCTGAGCGGATGGCCCGGGCCCGAGGCCGCCCGGCGAGCGCAGGCGCTCCTGGAACAGGTCGGCCTGCAGGGTTTCGAGCATGCCTATCCCCGGGAGCTTTCCGGGGGCATGCAGCAACGGGTGGCTCTGGCCCGGGCCCTGGCCGCGGATCCGGATATCCTGCTCCTGGACGAGCCCTTCGCCACGCTGGATGCCATCACGCGGGAGCGGCTGAACGAGATGCTGATCGAACTATGGGAGCGCCATCGCAAAACCGTCCTGATGGTCACCCACGATGTCCACGAGGCCGCCTGGCTGGCGGATCGCGTCCTGGTGATGAGCCCGCGGCCAGGCACCCTCGTCGCCGAGATCCAGATCCCCGCCCCCCGCCCCCGGGGCGCAAACCGCTGGTCGCATCCCGCCTTCCTTCAAATCGTCTGGGCCATCCGGCAGGCGCTGGGGAACGGAGGATAGACGACAGATTGCACAAGGATCTTACTTCCGCTATGATATCCGCATTCGGTGCGGGTCGGGACCATTCACCCATTGACGGATCCGGTGACATTGCGGTTTCGCATCGCCGGAGGCGATGGAGCCCTTTCCCCGGATGGCCAGCCCATCGTTCTCGCTCCCGCCGAAGAGGATCCTCTCGGGCCCCATCGATTCGGTAAAAAAGGAGCGCGATGGGAAATCCGACCGGCCTTTCCCCAACCTCTCTCGAGGCTTCAGAGGAGGCCATCGCGGCCCGGATGCTCCAGGGCGATCCAGAGGCCTTCGCCTGGCTCTACGAGCGGTATTTCCCCCGCCTCTATGATCTGGCCTGCCGCATGCTGGGGGATCCGGATGAGGCAATGGATGTGGCCCAGGAGACCTTCCTCAAGTTCCTGGAAGGCCGTCCTCGCCAGCCTCCCCGCCATTTCCGGGCTTACCTCTACACCATCGCCCGCCGGGAGATCTATGACGTTCTCCGAAGATCCCGCCGCCACGTTCGATGGGCCGAGGGGGAGCAGGAAGGCGCCGAGGAGGCAGAGCCTCGAGCGTCGGATGAAGGAGCGGAAGCGGAAGTTCTCCAGAGGGAGCGGATGACGTTCCTCCGGGAGGCCTTGCAAGCGCTCCCGGAGGAGGAAGCGATGCTCCTGGATCTGCATCTCCGCCACGGACTGACCCCCGCGGAGCTGGCCGCGGTCTTCGGCCGCTCGACCGGGGCGATCCACACCCGCCTGAGCCGGGCCCGCGATCATCTCGAGGAGGCGATGGCCGCCTGGGTCCTCCTTCGCGTGGGCCGGCGGGCATGCCCCACCCTGACGGCGATCACGGGGGGACCGGAAGAACCGCCTCCGGCCCTCACCCCGGACCTGCGCCGGGCTCTCCGACGGCATCTGGAGGGTTGCGCGGCGTGCCAGGAGACGCGCCGGCGGTATCTTTCCGCGGCGGAATGGCTGGGCGGGATGGCGATGATTCCCCCTTCCCCGGCGCGCGCCCGGCGGGCCCGGGAGCGCCTGAGCCAGGCGGCGCAGGCCCTAACAGCGGGAGGGGTCGCCGTGGGGGCGGCAGGCGCGGCCGGGTTGGGCGTCCTGAAGGGTCTGGGGATCGCGCTCCTGACGGGCGCGGTGATACTGGGCCTGGCCGCCGCCGCCCTCGGGCTCTGGATCACGGGGTCCGGATCCGCTGAAGTGCGCGTGGAGAACCGGAATTGCCCCCCGCTGGTGAGTCCCTCGCCCGCCGTCCGCCTGCTCCGGATCCTGCCCAACGTGGAGGTGCCCGTTCGGATCGAAACGGGCGCGACGGAGATC
>NZ_DAOUCJ010000091.1 GCF_034432235.1 Thermoflexus sp.
TTCCGCCAGGCGGTTGAGGGTCTCCTCGGTGCGGCGCTGGGCTTCAGCCAGCTCCGCGATGCGGCGATCGGCCTCCGCGCGGGCTTCCGCAACCTCCTTCCGCAATTTCGTCAAAGCCGCCGCATGCCGTCGCTGGTCCTGAGCCAGCTTCCGAACCGTCTCAGCCAGCGCCGCCAGGGTCTTCTCCATCCGCCCCAGCCGAACGGACAGCCGTCGATGCGCCCGGGGAAGCTGCTCCAGCTCCTCCAGGAGGATCCGCCGGCGCAGCTCCTCCCGCCAGTTGGGATAGCGATCCAGGATCCGCAGGAGATCCTCAAAATCCTTTACGGTGAAAGCCATCCGGTCTCCTTTCCCTGGAAGGAAATCCCGAACACCCTCAGACAGGCGACTCGCCGGCGCGGGACTCGAAGCGCTGCAGGGCCTGCTGCAGGAGATGCTCCCGCAGGCTGAGGGTCAGCTCCCCCCGGGTCCGCTCCAGCGTCCCCCGCACCACATCTGTCGCCCGGCGCAGGTTGCCCGTCAGCGCATCGGGGTAATCCATCGTGATCAGCGTCTCATAGATCTCATCCATCGCCTGAAGCAGGCGCTCCGCCTCTTCAAAGCGATCAGTGCGGATCAGATCCAGGATGCGCCGACGGAGCTCCGTGGCGGCCTCCGCCAGGCCGTTCAAATAAGCAGCCTCTGGGACCCTCAATTCCTGCGGTCCGGGGAGCGGTTGGCCGGTGATGATGGCGTAGACGACGGCAGCCTCCACCCACTCTTTCAGAGCATCCTGCGTATATCCGGCGTAAAGCAGGTCCGGGAAGGGAGCCAGATCCGTCTGCAGGACGAAAGCGGCCTGCCGGGCCTCATGGAGCAGGCGCTGGCCTTCGGCGTATTCCTCCCGATGAACCGCCCGGATGCACAGCGCGCACAGACGGGTCAGCTCTCGACAGCGTGCCAGCGCGGTCTCCCGGGCGGCGTTCTTCGCCTCCAGAGCGGCATGGATTTCACGGGCGATCCCTTCCAGTTCTTTCAGGAGCATAGAAGCGCTCTCAATCCCCACGACGGGGTTCTTCCATAGAGGGGCCGGACAGGAGCCTTTGGCCCCTGTCCGGCCTACCTCCTTCCCCCTACCCCCAGGCCAGAACCGTTCCCCATTGTAGGATCATCATCCGGTGGGCGACAGCCCGATTTCCCCTCCCCGAAGCGGAAAGGGGGCCGGGGGGTCAGGTCCGAGGACTCCTTCCCCTCCCCATCCCCGGCCGTCCCGGCTCAGAACGGGATCTCCTCCTCCTCGATGGATCCGGGCTCCTCCAGCACAGGCTCCTCCGCCTCCACGGCAGGTGGAGCTTCCGCAGGCCGCGGCCCGATGAACACGATGCGGTCCGCCCGCACCTCATAGACCGCCCCCGCTGTCCCATCCGAACGGCGGAAGATCCGCGGGTTGCCCGTTTGCGGATCCGGCCGCAGCCGGCCTTCCACCAGCACCGGGCGTCCCTTCTGCAGATACTGATTGGCGATCTCCGCCTGCCGTCCGAAGACGGAGACCCGGAACCAGATGGTCTCCTCCCGTTGCTCACCGCTGGCATCCCGATACCGGATATTGCTGGCCATCCGGAACGATGTCACGGGCGTCCCCTCCGGCGTGTAGCGCATCTCGGGATCCGTCCCCAGATGGCCCGCGATGATCAGTTTGTGATACATCGCCTCTCCTCCCTCCTTCGGATTTGACATAGAAATTGAGAGAACACACAGGAAACCTGGTTCCCAGTGAAACCGGCCGGACTGGATCCAGAAGTGTGGCGCCCTGCGGCATCCCCTCAAGCCCTACAGGAACATCGGCATCACCACATGCACAAACGACGGATCCCCCACCGACAGGACCTTAACCGGCGACTGCGGTGAGGTCATCTCGAACGCCACCCGATCCCCCTCGATGGCCTCCAGCACATCCATCAGGAATCGAACATTGAACGCGATCTCCAGACGGTTCCCCTCCACCAGCGCATCTATAGCCACGCGGGTTTCCCCTTTTTCCGGCGATCGGGATTGCAGAAGAACCTGACCTGGCCGATTCCCCTCCCCGGGGGTGATCACCAGCCGGACCGCGTTCGAAGTCTCACGGGCGAACACGCTGAGCGCCTTGCAGGCCTTCAACAAGGCTTCCCGGGAGATCTCGACGCGGGTCTCCCAGCGCTTCGGGATGATGGCCTGGAAGTCTGGAAACTGGCCTTCAATCAGCTGGGAAAGCACAGCCGCCCGGCTGAGGCGAAAGCCCACCTGATTCCGCCCGCGGAGGGCCATCATCGACACCGGCTCGGTCTCACCTTTCAGCAAGCGGCCCACCTCCTCGAGAGTGCTCGCCGGGACGATCACCGAGAAGGGGCCCTCCGGGGCGCGCAGGGCCGGCATGGTCTTGACCGAGAGGCGGTAGCCATCCGCAGCCGCCATCGTCAGAACCGTCGCACCCCCCGCTGGTCCTTCCTCCCGACGGATCAGCACACCGGTCAGGATGGGGCGGGTTTCATCGGTGGCGGCCGCGAAGGTCACCTGATCGATCGCCTGCCGGAAGTCCTCTGGATCCAGCGCAAAGCCATCCCCCTCGATGTCCGGCAGAATCGGATATTCCTCCGGGTCCAGCCCTTTCATCGCCGTTTCATAGGATCCACAAACGATGTGAAGCGTCCATGTTTCGCGGTGGACCCGGAGATGGATAGGCTCATCCGGAAGGGCGCCGATGAAGTCCGCCAGAGGCTTGGCAGGAACCGTGATGCCACCGGGCTCCGAGACGAGCGCCTCTTCCCATGTTATGATAGCCAGATTCAAATCCGTTCCCGCCACCTTTAAGCGCCCGGGCTCGGCCTGAAGCAACACATGGGTTAATGTGGGGAGGGTCGCCCGCGAAGGGACTGCCCGGCCGGCCACCGAAAGGGCCCGCTCGAAAGCCGATTGCGCAATGGTCACGTTCATCGGGAAGGACCTCCTGTCCGGGATACGCCTGGAGGTTCGGACAGCCTTCGATGGCCGGCCCGAACCCCAAAGCATATTTTTTCTCCTCCCTCCCGTGGTCCAAAGGGTCACAGGAAGGATGTCTTATTCTTTTTGATTATAACGGGTTTTGGGGCTGAAATAGACCGTTCCGGCTTTCAGAGGAAGATGTGGGGAATTCCCTCAGCGCGCCCGCCGGAGCCCCAGGCGTTGCGCCAGGAAGACGGCCAGCGCCTCGAGCTCCTCAAACCGGAAGCACGGAACGCTGGGATCCATGGGGAGATCGGAGACCACCGCCCACCGCTCCTGCAATCCTTCCAGGAGATCCAGACCGGTTTCCTGGCGGACCACCTCGACTTTCGGTGCTGCCTCGGCTTTAAATCCCTCCGCCAGCACCAGATCCAGTCCGCCACATTCCCTTAAGAGCTCTGACAACGTCAGCGGATGGCTCAACCGTCGGGATAGCCAGAGCCAGTGGGGAGTGAGGCCCAGAACGAGCTCGGCGCCCGCCTCCCGGTGACGCCAGGTGTCTTTTCCGGGCTGATCCCACTGCATCTCCCCATGGGGATCATGCTTGATCGTGCCCACCCGCAGTCCCCATCCCCGGAAGATCCGCACCAGACCTTCCAGCACCGTGGTCTTCCCCGATCCGGAGCGCCCGACAATGCAAATCACGGGCGGAAACGCTGAAGACATGGGAGCACCGTCCTTCCCCCCAGGGCTTTACGGCAGTCCCACCAGCACCACACCGATGTCATTGACATTGGTTCCTGTGGGACCCGTGCGGATGAGATCGCCGAGGGCATCGAAGAACGCATAGGCATCATTGGCGTTCAGATGAGCCATCGCATCCAGGCCCAGAAGATCAGCGCGACGGATGCTCTCCCCATCGGCGATGGCACCGGCGGCATCTGTGGGTCCATCGATGCCGTCCGTTCCCATGGAGGCCACCACCACCTCAGGCCAGCCCTGCAGGGCGATAGCGGCCGATAGCACCAGCTCCTGGTTCCGCCCCCCTCGCCCGCTTCCTCGCACGGTCACGGTGGTTTCCCCACCCCACACCACACACGCAGGGCGAGGGACCGGCCGTCCGGTCGTTGCGATTTCCTTGGCGATAGCGGCGATCACCCGAGCGACCTCCCGGGCTTCCCCCTCCACAAAAGTGGAGAGCAGGAACACGTGATACCCCATGCGCGTGGCCTCTTCCAGGGCTGCCTGGGCGGCCAGGCGATTGCTGGCCACAATCACATGGGAAACCCGATGGAAGATCTCATCGCCCGGCTTGGGGGTTTCGGGAATCCTCCCGTGCAGCCCGGCCTCCAGACGTGTGCGCACCGGGAGCGGAACCCGTTCCAGCAGGCCATAACGGTTCAGCACTCGCCAGGCGTCATTGAATGTGGAGGGGTCCGGTGCCATCGGCCCTGAGGCGATAACCGATAGGTCATCCCCCACCACATCGGAAAGCACAAGGGTCAGCACCGTAGCCGGGAAAGCGAAACGGGCCAGCCCTCCCCCTTTGATCCGATCGAGGTGCTTACGAACGGCATTGAGCTCGTGGATCGTTGCGCCCGCGCGCAACAGGAGATCCGTCACCGCCTGGAGATCGCTCAGGCTGATTCCCTCCACCGGCCAGGTGGCCAGCGCGGAGCCCCCGCCGCTGAGGGCGCAGAGGATCAGATCTTCCGGCCCAGCCTGCTCCGCCAGAGCGGCCAGGGCCTGGGCCCCTCGGACGCTGTTCTCGTCAGGCACAGGATGCCCCGCCTCGATCACCACCCAGCGCTCATCCAGCGCTGCAGACAGATGCCCGTATTTGGTCACCAGCACGCCCCGATCCAGCCGGCTGCCCAGCAATACCTGGAGCGCATAGGCCATGGGATAGGCGGCCTTGCCCAGCGCCAGCACGAACACATGGCGATACTGATTCAGATCGAGGCGCTGTTCCCCGACGATCAGCTGCGTCCCCTCCCGACGGACATGGCGTCGCACAGCCGCGCTGGGATCCACCGCCCCCAGCGCGGCATGGAGGATCCGCATCACATTCCTTCGGAGATCCTGGTTTACGCCTCCCTCTGACATGGTCGCCATCTCCTGGTTAAGGAAACTGCCGGGGATCTGTTGCGCCATGATAGTAAGGCCCCTCCCTCCCGGACCTCTCTTCCCCATAAAAATCAATGGGGAGCGCTGGCGAGGTGACTTGAACAGCCCGCCCGGGCCCTCAGCCCTCCTGAGGAGATCCACGGTATAGCGCTCACCCCATGATTATTTTTCACCTCTTTTGAGCCCGGAAAAACGCGCTGGGCGCAGGGGATAGGATCCTCTGCGCCCGACATGCCCTTCCCGCCCCCCATCTCCAAACGCCAGGTCCGGTCTGGCCCAGGGGGAGCCGAGAAAGAAGAGACCCCAAGCCATCAGGCGCCTCAAAAAGACGATCCGCGCGCGGCCTCCCGGTAGTGATCGATCATGCGGCTCAGCGCCATCCAGTCGGAGACCAGACAGACAAAGCCGGTCCCCTCAGGCAGGCAGATGTAGGGTCCGAGCAGCCGGCGGATCCAGCGGGGGGGCAGCGGATAACCCGTCGTCTCGATGACCAGAACCGTGTGATCATAAAAAGGCTCCACCCATCGCCGGTGGCGTCGGGGGATCCGGGGGAAAAGCTCGGAGAACACCGTAGGCCGGGTATTGCGGATCCGCCGATAAGAGACTCGAAGAGCGAAGAAAGGGGCTCTGAAAACCAGCGCCTCCGGCCTCGGCTCCACCCCGGAGATCCGGCTTCCGATCTCAGGGACCAGCCAGACGCCCAGAACCGCCCCGGCCAGAACCAGAAGGAGGGCGTCCTGCTCCGGCGGCCAGGGGTACTCCACCGGTATGAAGAGGGGGAGATAATACAGGGCCAGCGTCAGGAGGGCGGTGAGCAGCGCAGGCCCGCGATACATGCGGGCCAGCCGCTGATACAGCAGAAAAGGAAACCGATGGGGGCGGATCGTCCTTCGCCCCGGCCCCTCGATGGATGGTCGGATCGCCTCCCGCAGGCCGCGCAGGGACATGGATGCAGGAGCCTCATGAAAAAGCCGCGCTGGGTTAATTTAACTCCTGCAATTCTCCAGTGACCATGAAGATCACCCGCTCGGCGATGTTGGTCACCCGGTCCGCGATGCGCTCCAGGTTGTGGGAGATCCAGAGCAGGCGGGTCGCCCGGAAGATCGTTCGCGGATCCTGCATCATATACGTGATCAGCTCCCGGTAGACCTGCTCATCCAGGGCGTCCACTTCGTCATCCCGGGCGACCGCAGCGCGGGCTTTCTCCGGGTCATGCTCCACATAGGCCTCCAGGACCTGCCGCAGCATCTCCTTGGCGATCTGGGCCATGCGAGGGATATCGATGAGCGGCTTGAGCAGGGGCTCGTCCGCCATCTCGATCGTCAGCTTGGCGATGCTTTTGGCGTGATCGCCCATGCGCTCCAGATTGGTGGCGCAGAACATCGCCGCAACAATCGCCCTCAGATCGCTGGCCATGGGCTGCTGGGTGGCGATGGTCTCCAGGCATGCCTCTTCGATCTGATAGCGCATGCGGTTGATCTCCTCATCGAAGGCGATGATCTCCCGGGCCATCTCCACATCCAGCCGCTTCAGGGCCTCAATGCAGCGATCGATCGCCTGCTCCACCATCCCGCCCAATCGCAGCACATCCTGCCGGATGGCACTCAGATCGCGCTCCAGCATCACGCGAGCTTGCATAGGCCCCTCCCCTCCGCTTCCGATCCTGGCTTCCGCATGGTAATTCGGGCGCGCTTTCGGGTCAAACATCCTCTTCCTCCTGCTGTTCGATCCAGCGCCGGAGGATCGACAACAACTCCGCCCGCATCCGATCCCGCACCTCGCGGAACTCCTCCAGCATCCCCTCCTCGTCCCAGGCCCGCCTCCCGGGATCCGGATAGCCGATATGCATGCGCTCGCCCTGCCCGGGCCAGACCGGGCATTCCTCCGCGGCATCATCGCATACGGTCAGGACCAGATCGAAGGGCTGGCCCAGGAACTCGGCCAGCGATTTGCTGCGCTGGCCGGAGATGTCGATCCCGATCTCCCGCATGGCCCGGATCGCCATTGGATGCACATAGCCGGCCGGATGGGTCCCGGCGGAGAAGACCTCCACCCGGTCCCCCAGGGCGGCGCGGATCAGCCCCTCCGCCATCTGGCTCCGGGCCGCGTTCCCGGTGCACAGGACCAGAATCCGCCATTTCCGCCGGCCCATGGCCCCTTACCCGAAGCGGCCGGTGATGTAATCCTCTGTCCGCCGATCCCGCGGACGGGTGAAGATCTGCTGGGTCGGACCGAACTCGATGAGCCGCCCCACCCGATCCTCCCCGGCCAGCATGAAGGCGGTGTAATCGCTCACCCGCGCGGCCTGCTGCATGTTGTGGGTGACGATCACGATCGTATATTCCCGGGCCAGCTCCCGCATCAAATCCTCGATCTTCATCGTGGCGATCGGATCGAGGGCCGAAGCGGGCTCATCCATGAGCAACACCTCAGGCTCCGTGGCCAGGGCCCGGGCGATGCACAGGCGCTGCTGCTGCCCGCCGGAGAGGGTCAGCGCGTTCTGATGGAGCTTATCCTTCACCTCATCCCACAGGGCCGCCGCCCGCAGGCAGCGCTCCACAATCTCATCCAGCCTCCGCCGATCCCGAATCCCCTGGATGCGCGGGCCGAAGGCGACGTTTTCATAGATGCTTTTGGGGAACGGATTGGGCTTCTGGAAGACCATGCCGATCCGCCGCCGGACTTCCACCACATCCACGTCGGGGCCGTAGAGATCCACGCCTTCGAAGAGAACCCGTCCGGTCACCCGGGCGGAAGGGATTAGATCATTCATCCGATTGAAGCAGCGCAACAGAGTGCTTTTGCCGCACCCAGAGGGACCGATGATCGCCGTGATCCGCCGGCGGGGGATCTTCAGGGAAATCCCCTCAATGGCCGGGCGGCCGTTGTAGTAGACCGCGAGGTTCTGCGCCTCCAGGACGATCTCCTCCATGCGCTTCCCCCTACCACTGATAGCGCCGCTGCAGGCGATAGCGGAGATAGATGGCCAGACCGTTCATCGACAGCAACACCGCCAGCAACACCAGGATAGCCCCCGCTGCCCGGGCGTGAAAGCCCGCCTGAGGGCGGGAGACCCAATCGAAGATCTGAATGGGAAGCACAGTGAACTGATCCAAAGGTCCTTTCGGGTCGAAGGAAATGAAGGTGAGGGCGCCAATCGTGATCAGGGGGGCCGTCTCCCCGATGGCCCGGGAGAGGGCCAAGATCATTCCGGTGAGGATGCCCGGGAAGGCCACCGGCAACACCTGATGGCGGATCACCTGCCAGCGGGTGGCTCCCAGAGCGAAAGCGGCCTCCCGCAGGCTCATCGGCACCGCGCGCAAGGCTTCCCGAGAGGCGGCGATCAGAATGGGCAGGATCAGCAAACTCAAGGTGAGCGCTCCGGCCATGACGCTTCGTTCCAGCCTCAGGCCGCGAACGAAGAGCTCGAGCCCTAAGAGACCATAGATGATCGAGGGGACGCCAGCCAGGTTGTTGATGTTCAGCTCGATGAGGCGGGTCAAGCGATTGCGCGGGGCGTATTCCTCCAGATAGATCGCCGCGGCGACTCCCAGCGGCACGGAGAACAGAGCGGTCAGGGCCATCACCCAGATCGTCCCCAGGAGGGCGGATCGGATCCCCGCTCGCTCCGGGAACCGGGAAGGGTAGGAGGTGAGAAAGGACCAGGAGAGCACTCCCAGACCCCGGCGGGCCACGTCGAACAGCAGAAAGGCTAGAACGAGCAAGCCGAAGATCGTGGCCGCCAGCGCCATTCCCTCGAAGAGCTTCCCCATCGTCTCCCGGCGTTGTCGATTTCCCATCCCCTCACCTCCCTTCGCCAGACTATCGATAGATCTCACGATAGCGCTCGATGATCCGCATGGCAATCAGATTGAGGGCCAGGGTGAGCAGGAAGAGCACCAAGCCGACCGCAAAGATCGTCCGAAACTCCAGAGTGCCATGGGGGACATCCCCCAAGCTGACCTGAACGATGTAGGCTGTCATCGTCTCAATCGCCCGGCGAGGGTCCAGGGTCAGGATCGGCCGCTGTCCTGCTGCGATGGCCACAATCATGGTCTCTCCGATAGCCCGGGAGGCGGCCAGGATGAAAGAAGCCACGATCCCAGAGAGAGCCGCCGGGATCACCACCCGAGTCGCCACCTCCAGGCGCGTGGCGCCCAGGGCATAAGCGGCCTCCCGCAGGGAAGCCGGGACCGCATAAAGAACATCCTCGCTCAGAGAGGAGATCAAGGGGATGATCATCACACCCATCGTCAGGCCAGCGCTGAGGGCATTGAAGGCCTCCAGATCGGGAACGATCTGCTTCAGAAGGGGCGTCACTGTGAGCAGAGCGAAATACCCGTAGACCACCGTTGGGATTCCAGCCAAGACCTCCAGGGCGGGCTTCAATACCGCCCGCATGCGGGGTGGTGCATATTCGCTAAGATACACCGCGCTCAGCAACCCCACCGGCATCGCCAGAGCCAGGGCCACCGCCGAGGTCAGGAATGTCCCCACTACCAGTGGCATGATCCCAAAACGCTTCTGAGCGAAAAGAGGCGTCCACTGGGTATCCAACAGGAACTCCCGTAGGGAAACTTGCTGGAAGAAAGGCAGCGCCTCGGCGAGCAGGATGGCCACAATGCCGAGGGTCGTGAACACCGAGACCATGGCCGCGAAGAACAGCACGGCCTGAACCGCCAGCTCCCCTCGCTCCCGCCAGCGAGCGGCCACCCCCCTTTGAAAACGGACAGCGGAGGTCCCCACGGCTGTTCGCGCGGTTATCCCCATCAATCCCCACTCCCATCGTAGCGATATGCGGGGTGGCCCTTGGCCACCCCGCATTTTAGTATAGCGAACCCCATCCCCCGGCGCTCGGCTGGACGGGAACCCGTGCTACTGCTCGGACTTAAGCAGATCCTCGATCGATAACCCAACAGCGGGCTCGCCCTTGAACACCGTCCCCACCCGCCGGCTTTCGAAGCGCTTCCTCGCCAGCTGGTAGACTGAATCCGGGAGTGGAATGTAACCCACTTGCTGGACCAGGGCCGGACCCTGAGTCAGGTAAAACTGAACGAAGGCCTCAACCTCCGGGCGATCCGCTGCCTTTCGATTGACATAGATGAAAACGGGGCGGGAGAGCGGCTGGTAGGTTCCGTTCCGCACCGTCTCCTCTGAAGGCAACACGCACCCATTCCCGCTATCGATGGCCACCAGCTTCACCTTTCCTGGGTTTTCGAGATAATAAGCGAACCCAATGTACCCCAGGGCGTATTTATCGCTCGCCACCCCCTGAACCACCACGTTCGTGTCTACGCTGGCGGTGTAATCCCCGCGGCTGGCTTTCGGTTTGCCTACA
>NZ_DAOUCJ010000092.1 GCF_034432235.1 Thermoflexus sp.
CAGAAGAGATGTCAGGAACCGCGCCTTGATTTCGGACATGGAGTCGCCTTCGACGGATCAGCCACAGGGGTATAGGGACCACATTACGATCCTGCTGCTCCTCAGTATAACGCATCTCGAGGAAAGCCCCATCCCGTTGCCGGCGAAGCGAGCGGCTCCCCTTATGCTGAGCGAGGACCACGCGCTGCGCGGCGCCCGAATCCGGTTTGAGATAGACCATGTTATCCATCCCCCAAAAACAGAGGGAGCCTCCATCAGGAGGCTCCCTCTGCCTGACACGGGAGAGCGGACACCGTGGTTATTCGGACAGGCGGACGACTTGCTCGGCCTGGAGACCCTTGGGCGTTTCGCGGATCGTGAACTCCACCCGCTCGCCTTCCTCGAGGTTGCGGAACCCCTGGCCGACGATGGCCGTGTAGTGGACGAAAACGTCTCGGTCCCCTTCGTCCGGCCGGATGAAGCCATACCCCTTCGTCCGGTTGAACCAGCGGACGGTGCCCTTGACACGCTGACCAGCCATTGCTGCAACTCCTCACAAAGGATTTTGAAGCCCGCAAGGGGCGGACTTCCATTCCCCCTGGATGGAACGATCCCACCGGACGAAGGGGACGCCCAGGCCTGAAACAAAAAAGCCGTCGGGCGAGTCCTGCGTTGACCCGACGGCCAAACTTTCAGAACATCCCCCTCACGCTCCGGTTACTCGTTCCGGAAATTATCATAACCGAAATGTCGATTTTGTCAAGTGGGCGCCCTGACCGTCGGGGCTTTTCCACGGGCTCAGGGCCTGCCTCGTTCGGACCCCATCCAGGTGGCGAGATGCCCCTCTCAGGGGGATGGACGATCTCCTCCAGGACTGCTGAGGAGAATCCTACACGATGGCCGCCCGACACCTGGCCAGAACCTCCAGAAGCTCCGTATGGATCAGGCCATTGGTGGCCACGATCTCGGTGCCCAGCGGCGGCAGTGGATCCCCCAGGGGGGTGGTAACGCGCCCACCGGCCTCCTCCACCAGCAAAGCCCCCGCCGCCAGATCCCAGGGGCTTAACTGGAACTCCCAGTATCCATCCAGGCGTCCCGCGGCAACGGACGCCAGGTCCAGCGCTGCGGACCCCACGCGCAGAACCCCATGGCAACGTTTTAACAACGCGATGAACTCACGGGTGTTATCCAGAGGCGATTCCTGACGATCATATGGAAACCCGGTCACCAGCAACGCTGCCTCCAGCCGCGGTGTTCGGGTCACCCGGATCGGCCGTCCGTTCAGAAAGGCCCCTTCGCCGCGCCGCGCGGCAAAGAGCTCGTCGCGCATCACGTCATACACCACCGCCAGCTCTCGCTGCCCTTCATGGAGCACGGCGATGGAGACAGCGAAAACCGGGAACCCATGGGCGAAATTCGTGGTGCCATCCAGGGGATCCACCACCCAGAGCCAAGGCGAGTCGCGATCGGTCCCCCCGCTCTCCTCCGCCAGCACCCGATGATCCGGAAAGGCGCTCTGGATGCGAGCGAGCACCGCCTGTTCGGAGGCCAGATCGGCTTCGGTGACCAGATCGATCTCGCCCTTATACCGGATTTCCAGGCCGCGCTGGAAATGCCAGCGGAGGATCCGCCCGGCCTCCAGGGCAGCCTCCACAGCAACCCGATACGCCTGATCTAACACCGAGGTGAAAGCCGTCATCCGCTATTCCTCCGTTACGAAAGACTTCGGAAAGCTTGCCCCTATCCAGTCAGAAGCCTCATCGGATTATAATTCGGGTTAGAGATTGCGCGGCGGGTCTTCTTGTGGGGCTTTGGGGGTCGGGCCGAACCGGCCCCCAGGGGAAGGCGAGGACTTCCGTCGATCGACCCTCAACCGCATAAGCCCTGCATGAGTGGCCATCTGCCTGGACTTTGAGCGAACCCGCCACCCCCCTCCAGGGGATCCGATGGCACCTGGGTTTGCCCCGATCCTCTCTGGAAGAATTCGCCATGAACGAATGGTTCGACGTTCGCTCGATCCCGGCTCAGAGATGGGTGGTGCTGATCCTGGGCCTGGCCGCCGCCTGGGGGCTGGGCTGGGGGATCGCCATGGCCGGCCCGGTTCTGGCCCTCGCGGGGTTGCTGGGCGCCATCCTCATCGTGCTGGTCGTGAGCTCTATCGATATCGCCTTCTTCCTGGTGCTGGCCGTAATCTTCCTGCTCCCCTTTGGGACGCTCCCGGTCCGACTGGGCTTCACGCCGACCCTGCTGGATCTGGCCGTTCTGGGATGGCTGCTGAGCGGGCTGGCATGGTGGGCCGCCGGACGTATCGGGGCGCCCCAGGGGACGGCGCTGGGTTTCCCCGTGCTGGCCTTCCTGGGCACCACGCTGGCCACCTTCATCGCCGGATTGGCCCACGCTCCCCTCACCCAGACCGTGGCCCGGCGGTTCGCCGAATTCCTGCTGGCCATCCTCTCGTTCTTCTGGGTGGTCACCCTCGTCCGGGACGAGATCCGGCTCGCACGTCTGATCCGATGGATCATCGGCCTTGGGTTTCTGACCGCCCTGATCGCGGTTGTTCTCTATGTGCTGCCAGATGCCCGGGCGGAGGAATGGCTGCTGCGGCTTCAACCGGTGGGATATTACCAGGAAGGCGGTCCCGTGCTCCGCTATATTCTGGACGATCCGGAGCAGCCGGAGCGGGCCATCGGAACAGCGGTGGACCCCAACCTGCTGGGGGCCACGCTGGGAACCCTGATCGCCCTCACCTTCCCCCAGATCTTCGCCCGCCGGCCAGCATGGCCTCGGGCGCTGACGGTCCTGTTCCTGGGGACGATGGGGCTGGCGCTGCTGTTGACGTTCTCGCGCGGCGCCTTCATCGGGACCGCGGTGGCGGTCCTCCTCCTCAGCCTGCTCCGCTATCGGCGGTTGCTTCCCCTGATCGCGGCCAGCCTGATCCTGATCTTCCTGCTTCCCTCCACGCAGGGCTACACCCAGCATCTCCTGGCCGGGCTCCGGGGGGAAGATCTGGCGACCCGCATGCGATTCGGAGAATACCGGGATGCCCTGACCCTCATCTCCCGTTATCCGCTCTTCGGAGTCGGGTTCACCGGAGTGCCGGATGTGGATCTTTACATGAAAGTGGCCAGCATCTATCTGCTGCTCGCGGTCCAGATGGGGCTCGTCGGGTTAGGGATCTTCCTCCTCGTGATGGGGATCTTTTTCGCCACCGCCTGGAACGCGCGGCACGCGGTGCGGAACCGCCCTGATCTGGAGCCCATCTGGCTGGGCCTTCACGGGGCCGTGCTGGCCGCCCTGGTCAGCGGCGTCTTCGACCACCACTTTGTGAATTTCGATTTCCACCATATGGTGCAGTGGTTCTGGCTGCTGGTCGGCCTGGGAGTGGCAGCGACCCGGATCGCCCAATTCGCCGATCGACCCCACGGGCTCGCTTCTGCTCACGCCCGGAAAGGACGCTAGGATGAGCTTCACGCAGACGCTGGCCCGATTGCTGACCGAGGGGCCCGCCTCGCTGTTCTACCATCTCATCCTGGGCCTGGCCCTGGAGGGCCTGGGGCTGATGGCCCTGGAGACCGCCCGGCGCGCCCCAGGAAACCGCCTGGCCCGTCGCCTGGTCCTGGCCGCCGGCCTGGGGCTGATCGGGCGCCTCGTCCTGTTCGGAGCCGCCTTCGCGGAAAGCCAGTGGCTGCCCGCCGGAACCCTGCTCCCCCCCCTGGAGCGCGCGGTGGACCTGGCCACATGGACCTGGATCGGATGGGCGATGATCGAGGAGGCGCCCGGGCTCTGGCTCCCCGCCCTTCATACCGCCGTCGTCCTCGGCATCTATGGATGGATCGCCCCCGGCTGGATGAGCCTTTCCATGCAGGACCCCACATTCTTTTATGCCGCCACCCCTTCCGATCGGGCGTGGATGCTGTGGACGATGGGGCTGGCCCTGGGGATCGGGGGATGGCTCCTCTCCCGTTCCCCCTCGGTGTTCCAGGGCTCCGGCGCCCTGGGGTTCTTCGCGCTGGCCCTGGGCGCCCTTCTGCAACTCCACATGCCCATCGCCGGAACCCATCTGGCCCCCTGGGCTCGCCTGGGGGCCCTGACCGCCCTCCCCCTGTGGCTGACGGGCGCCTATCGCCTGGCCCTTCAGACGGCGCAGCGGGTTTCCGGGGAGAGCGGCGAGGCCGCGGAAATGTGGCGCGTCTGGAGCCGGGGGCTGCTCCACGCCTTGCAGGCGCAGGGGGATCCAGCTCCCTTCCATGAGGCGCTGCGGGCAGCCCGGATGCTCCTGGGCGCCCGGTGGACGGCAGTCGGGCTCTTGCAGAACGATCGGCTTCTGATCATCGCGCGGGAGGGGGAAGGCCTGCCCCGGGCGGGGACGGATCTCACCCTTCCCCTGCCTGAATATCCTCAGATCGGGGAGGCGATCCTCCGGCGTTACCCCAGCTTCCTGACCCCTGAGGATCAACAGGGGGAAGCCGGCCAGCGGCTCTGGCAGGCCTTCGGCATGGGAACCATCGGCTTCCTTCGAATCGAGCCGCTGGTCGTTCAGAACCAGCTCCTCGGCGCCTGGTTGATCGGCCACCCGCCGGAGAACAGGCACGGGCTCTCCCGGGATCCGGGGGTGAGCCGGCCGATGGCGGAGCTCCTGGCGCAAACCATCAGTCTGCTCCAGGAACGGGAGCGGAAAGCGACCCTGGAAGCGGCGCTGCGGTCTCTGCAACAGGAGCATGAAGAGCAGGTGCAACGCCTGGAAGCCCGGCACGCGGAGGAGCGGCAGATGCTGCAGCGGGAGATCAACCGCTGGGCGACCCGGGCCGCGGAAGCGGAGGAGGAGCGGGAACGATGGCGGCGGCGGGCGGAGGAGCTGGCCCATCTGATCGAAGCCCGGGCTTCGCTCCCGGTGGGGGCCTCCGCTTCGAACCCCGGGGCGATCCCCCCTTCGTCCCCCGCCCCGGAAACCGCCCCCGAAAGCCAGCGGGAGGAATTGATCCTGGCGCTCCTCCAGGAGCTCCGAACCCCGCTGACCGCCCTCCTGGGCTACACAGATCTCCTGTTAGGGGAAGCGGTGGGCATCCTGGGCGCCACCCAGCGCCAGTTCCTGCTCCGGATGAAAGCCAATATCGAACGGATGGCCGGGTTGATCCGGGAAACCCTCCAGATCGTTGCGCTGGAGGCCGGGACCTTCCAGCTGGAGACCGGGCCGCTCCCTCTGACCGAAATCCGGGATCAGGTGCTTCAGCAGCTCCAGCCGGTGCTTCAGGAACGGGGCCTGCGCCTAACTTTAGAATGGCCGGACGACCTGCCGCCGGTCCGGATGGATCGGGATGCGGCCCAGCAGGTCCTCTATCATCTGCTGAACAACGCCGCCCTGTGCAGCCAGCCTGGCACGGCCATCGGCCTGCAGGCCCGCCTGAACCCCGAGGTCCCCGGAGTGCTCTTCCTCCGCGTGCGGGACACCGGTGGAGGCATTCCTCTGGAAGAAGTCGCTCGGGTGTTCATCCCCCGCTACCGGGCCACCACCCCCCTGATCCCGGGCGTTGGAGATAGCATTGGCCTCTCTATCGCACGGGCCCTGGTCGAGGCCAGCGGAGGCCGGATCTGGGTGGAGAGCGAGCCCGGCATCGGAAGCACCTTCACCGTCGTCCTGCCTCTTTTCGATGGATGATCAGATTCTGGGTAGCTGGCCACGGGGAGCCTTCATCCATGCACGGGGCTGAAGAAGGAGAAGGATGAGATCGGGACCCGCTTCCTCGTGGAAAACCATCCTGGAGCGCGCCCTGGGGCTCCTGCTGCTGGGGTGGATCCTGATCGGCGCCCTCTGGACGGCCGCCGCGGAGATGCGGCCTCGTCCTCTCGGAGGGGCGCGCAGCCCCGGCCTTCCCACCCGGCAGGCCACCCTGGAGCCCACGGCAACGTCCCCCATCCCCACAAGCCCAACGTCACCTCCCTCCCCCACGCTGCCGCCGGTGGCTCTATCGACGCCGAGCCCATCGGGTCCGACCGCCACGCCGTTGCCCAGCCCGACCCGCACGCCCTGCCGGCCGCCCGAGGATTGGATCCCCTATCGGGTGCAGCCTGGGGATACCGCCTTTCGGCTGGCGACCCTGGCGGGGATCTCTTTGCCCCGGTTTCTGGAGGCCAACTGCTTACGTGGACCCGCGCTGTTCATCGGCCAGCGGGTGTATCTGCCGGTGCGCCTGCCTACCCCAACTCCGAACCTGACCCCATGCGGCCCACCGTCGGAGTGGGTGCTGTATACCGTGCAGCCGGGAGAGACCCTCTACCGGCTGGCCGTGCGCTTCCAGGTTCCCCTCTACCTGTTGATGCAGGCCAATTGCTTAACCAGCCCGGCCCTGACCGCCGGTCAGCGTCTCTATGTGCCGCCGCTGGGGACGCCGACGGCCACACGGCCTCCGCCCCCGCCGCCACCGCCTCCACCCCCTCCGCCGCCGTCTTCTCCAGCTCCCTCCCCCACGGCGACGCCGACCCCTACGCCGGCGCCTCCGGCCCCGCCGACGGAGACCCCTTCTCCATCGCCGTCGCCCACCGCCACGGGGACACCTACCGGGACCCCGAGCCCGACCGCCGCCTCCTCATCTTAATGCTACAGCCGCACCTGGCCTTCGAGTGGGGCCACAACCACACCTGAAGGCATAGGGCAACTGCAAGCAGTTGCCCTACGCGGCATCACCCCTGATCCAGGGGAAGCGCCCGAAAGCCCCCTGGGAGAGGTCAGCCGCTGAACTCCTGAGGCAAGCAACCCGCATGCTCCGGGGGCAGGATCGCGGCTTTGGTGGCCAAAAGGCGGTGGGCTCATTCCGGGGGAAAAAACCGGAGGCGCCGGTTGCCGTGGGCGCCTCCGGATCCTGAGGGTTCTGGGGAGCGTGGGGCCCGGCTCACTTCCGGGCGGTCTTCTTGGCGGTCGTCTTCTTGGCGGTCTTCTTGGCCGCCGCCTTCTTGGCGGTCTTCTTCGCCGCGGCCTTCTTGGTCGGCTTCTTGGCCGCCGCCTTCTTGACGGTCTTCTTCGCCGTTGCCTTGCGGGCCGGC
Source organism: Thermoflexus sp. (assembly GCF_034432235.1). Lineage (NCBI taxonomy): Bacteria > Bacillati > Chloroflexota > Thermoflexia > Thermoflexales > Thermoflexaceae > Thermoflexus > Thermoflexus sp. The sequence goes on from NZ_DAOUCJ010000092.1 coordinate 7,018, forward strand.
TTGGCCGGGGCTGGAGCCGGCGCCGGAGCCGCCTCCTCCACAGGCGCCTCGGGGGCCGGCGCGACCGCGCCTTCCTCCATCTGGTAGTAGATCCATTTGCCGATCATCGCTCGCTCCTTTCCTCTCAGGGATAAGAAGTGGGCAACCGGTTTTCACGTTCATTGTATGAGCGGGCGTGAAATTTAGGCAAGACTAAATTCGTCGCGAGAGGCCTGGTTGTGGGGAAACCGGGAGCATGCCGGGCGCATTTGCTATAATGGCGGCGAACCATCGCCGGGTGGATCGGGCCAAGGATTCCCTGAGGGAAAGAGGCGGGATGCCGAAGGCGCCTGGCCTCGCTCCGGCAGGCCCTGAAGGCCCATTCGGAGGACAGGGATGCCCGGTCCGGCCTCATAACGGGGAGGTGATCGTTGCGGATCTGGCAATGGGTTCTGGGGCTTCTGATCAGCGCCCTGGCGCTTTACGGAGCGATCCGGGGCCTGGATCTTCCGACCCTATGGGCCGCCCTACAGGCCGGGAATTACGGCTGGGTGCTACCAGCCCTTCTCGCCCTGACCCTGAGCGTGGCGGCCCGGGCCGCCCGCTGGCGGCTCCTCCTGAATCGCCCTCGGGGGGTGCCCTTCTACCGGCTGTGGAACATCCTCAACGTCGGCTATCTGGTGACCCATCTCCTTCCCTTCCGGATGGGAGAGCTGGCCCGGGTCCTCCTGCTGGCCCGCTATCCCCAGACCCCCCCAGGCCTGGTGGCGATGTCCATTGTGGTGGAGCATGTCCTGGACCTGGTGGCCGTGTTGATGCTAACGGGGCTGGCCCTGGCTCTCCGGCCGGAAGCCCTGGGGATCGGGATCCTGAGCGGGGCCGGGTTGGGCTTGACCGCGGGGGCGCTTCTCATGCTCTGGGTCGGGGCGTTCCGTCCGAACTGGGCATGGAGACTGGCGGAGGGGCTGACCCAACCCTTCCCGGCACGTTTTCGGGAGCGCCTGCGCCAGGAAGCACGGGCCGCCCTCAGCGGCCTGGAGGTCCTGCGAACCCCATGGGCCCTGGCGGAGGCTCTGGGATGGTCCCTCGTGGCATGGGTGGCCGCCGGGTCCCAGCTCTATGCGATCATGGGGGCTTTCCTCACCGATCCAGACTGGCTGCCCGCCCTCTGGACGATGACGGCCCTGACCTTCGGGATGCTCGTCCCCTCCACACCTGGATACATCGGGGTGGTGCAGGGGATCACCGTTTGGGTCCTGGGTCGCTTTGGGATCCCCCAGGCGACCGCCTTCAGCATCTCCGTGGTCTCCCATGCCCTGATCTACTTCTACCTCTCCGCGCTGGGGGCCCTGGGGCTCTGGATGGAGACCGGAAGCCTCCGGCTTCGCTTCCTGCACCGGGAAAACGCGCCCCACTCCCAGTAGGGGGTGGCCTCTCATCGGCGGACCCTTTCCCAACCCAATATAATAGCCTCGGCGATGCCTTCGGATAGGATCCCGGCTGGCTCCACTAAGGAGGAGGTTTCGATGCCTGCTCATGCGCTGATCACCGGCGGCGCCGGTTTCATCGGATCCAACCTGGCGGACGCCCTGGCCTCTGAGGGCTGGGTGGTATGGATCTTCGACCTGCTGGCCCGCCCCGGCGTGGAGCGGAACCTGGCCTGGCTCCAGGCGCGCCATGGCGGGCGCATCCGCTTCGTCCGCGGGGATATCCGGGATTTCCCGGCGGTGGCCGAGGTGGTGCGGCAGGCCGAGGTGATCTTCCACCTGGCCGCCCAGGTGGCGGTCACCACTTCCCTCATCGATCCCCGCACCGATTTCGAGATCAACGCCCTCGGCACCCTGAATGTCCTGGAGGCGGCCCGCCAGGCCCGCCATCGCCCGATCATCCTCTACACCTCCACCAACAAGGTCTACGGCGCGATGGAAGATGTGCCCGTGGTGGAGGAGGCCACCCGCTACCGGTATGCCGACCGGCCCTTCGGGATCGACGAGCGCCAGCCCCTGGATTTCCATTCCCCGTATGGCTGTTCCAAGGGGGCCGCGGATCAATACGTGCGGGACTACGCCCGGATTTACGGGCTTCCCACCGTCGTGTTCCGCATGTCCTGTATCTACGGCCCCCGCCAGTTCGGCACGGAGGACCAGGGGTGGGTCGCCCACTTTGTGATCTCCGCGATGGCCGGGCGCCCCATCACGATCTACGGCGATGGCAAGCAGGTGCGGGATCTGCTGTTCGTGACCGACCTGATCGCCGCGATGCGGGCGGCGGTGGAGCGGATCGACCGGACGGCCGGGCAGGTTTACAACATCGGGGGAGGGCCAGCGAACGCCCTTTCGATCTGGCATGAGTTCGCCCCCCTGCTGTCCGAGATCCTCGGCCGCCCGGTGGAGCCTCCGGCCTTCGGCCCCTGGCGCCCTGGGGATCAGAAGGTGTATATCAGTGATATCCGGAAGGCGATGCGCGATCTGGACTGGCAACCCCGGGTCGGCGTGCGGGAGGGCCTGACGCGCCTCGCGGAATGGGTGCGGGAGGGGATCCCGCTCCCTGCCCCCGATTGACCGCAAGGGAGCGAGGGGTTTCGCCGTCCGCCCGAGGGCCTGGGGCTTTCCTGCGCATCTTCCGCCCATGGCCGTCGGGCCACGGGAAGCGCGGCGCCAATGATCCGGGCGGTCTCGAAATCCCATGGCGGATTTCAGGGCCCATGAAAATCCTGGTGGCATTGACGTATTACCGTCCCCACATCAGCGGTCTGACCATCTATGTCGAGCGAGCGGCCCGGGCGCTGGCCGCCCGCGGGCACGAAGTCCAGATCCTGACCTCCCGGTATGACCGGCGCCTCCCTCTGGAGGAGATCCGGGATGGGGTGCGGATCCGCCGGGTGCCCGTGTGGTTCCGGGTCAGCAAGGGGGTCATCATGCCCACCATCGGGGTGTGGGCCACCCGGCTGGCCCGATGGGCCGATGTGCTCTGGCTCCACCTCCCCCAGTTCGATGCGGCGGGCATCGCCCTGCGCGGACGCCTCTTCCGGAAGCCGGTGGTCCTCACCTACCACTGCGATGTCACCCTCCCGCCCGGCCTGGTCAACCGCCTGGCCAACGTCATGGTTCATCTGATGGACCATCTGGCCGCCCGTCTCGCCGACGTCATCGTGACCTACACCGAGGATTACGCCCGGCATTCCCCTTATCTCTCCCGCTATTTGCACAAAGTTCGGGTCATCCCGCCCCCGGTGGAGATCCCGATCCCCCAACCCGAGCGGGTGGCCGCCTTCCGGGCCCGCTGGGGGCTGGAGAACCAGGTGGTGATCGGGATGGCGGCCCGGCTGGCGGCCGAGAAAGGCGTGGAATATCTCCTGGAGGCCCTCCCCCAGATCCTCTCGGTCTATCCCAACGCACGGGTCCTCTTCGCCGGACCCTACCAGAACGTCCTGGGGGAAGAGGCCTATGCCCGGCGACTGGCCCCTCTCTTTGAGCGATACCGGGACCACTGGACCTTTGTGGGGGTGCTGGAGCCGGAGGAGATGGCGGCCTTTTACGCCAGCTGCGACGTGGTCGTGCTCCCCAGCCTGAACGCCACGGAATCGTTCGGCCTGGTTCAGGTGGAAGCCATGCTGTGCGGGACCCCGGTGGTGGCCAGCGACCTGCCAGGCGTTCGGGTGCCGACGCGCACCACCGGGATGGGGCGGACGGTGCCCCCGCGGGACAGCGCAGCCCTGGCCCGGGCCATCCTCGAGGTGCTGGCCAACCGCCCGGCCTTCTGCCGGCCCCGGGAATGGGTGGAGCAGCACTATAATACGGAGCGGACCGCCGCGGCCTATGAAGCGCTCTTCGAGGAGCTGAGGGCATCCCGGGGCTGAACGGAGAAAGGAGAGGGAAGATGAGGATCCACCGGCTGATCGTTGAAAACTTTCGCTCGATCGAACATGCCGATCTGGAGCTGGCTCCCCTCACGATCCTTTACGGGCCAAACGGAGCCGGGAAATCCTCCCTCCTCTACGCGCCGCTGGGGCTCCGGAATATCGCCATGTCCCCCAATGCTCCCCCCTCCGCCTTCTGGAATTACGGGTTCGTCTCTTTAGGCGGGTTCCGCGAAGTGGTCTTCGGCCATACTCCAGGGCGGGAGATCGCTATCGGTGTGATGGTCTCCGTGCCGGAGGACGCGCTCATTCGGGGGAAGAGCCCTCAGGCCCTGGGATATCGAGTTCGACTTCAGGAGGAGCGGGGATGGCTGGAGCTTCTGATCGGCTCGCGGGAGGCTATGGAGACCCTGGCCGCTCTGGAGGTGACCTTTCCATATAGTGGGACTCAGAGCGTGGAGATCCCGGAGGTCGATCCGGGGATCGAGGCGGCCTGGAACGGATTCGTTGTCCAGGTCAAGGCCAGGGATGCCACAAGCGCCCAGAGGGCGCAAGCTATTGCCCGCGCCCTCAACGCCCCCATAGAAGCCCTGCGGCGCATCCGCTTCGTCCCCCTGCGTCGGGGATTCTCCCAGCCCATTTACACGCCCGTCCCGATCACCCCTCTCCCCCTCACGGAGGGAGAGATCGCCACTCTCCTGGCTCAGGATCGAGATCTGGAGTATCGGGTGGAGCGCTATCTGGAACAAATCGCAAACCGGAACTTTCGCGTGCGACCCCAGCTGGGGACGGCGGTCTTCGAATTAATCGCTGGGGATCGGGAGACCGGGCTGGGGGTGTCGCTGGTCAATGAAGGCTTCGGGATCAATCAGCTCATCTATTTGCTCGCCCAGGCCCTGAGCGGAGACGCGGAATGGATCCTCATCGAGGAGCCGGAGATCCACCTGCATCCTTCAAGCGTCCGGCGGCTGGCCCGTGCGCTGTCGCAGATCGCTTCCCGACATCACAAGCAATTTCTGATCTCCACCCACAGCGAGGCGTTCCTGATCGCCCTTCTGGCCCAGGTGGCACAGGGCACGCTCCGGCCCGCGGATCTGGCGTGTTATTTCGTGGAACGAAAGGATGGCGTCTCCCTCTTCACGCGCCAGGCTGTGACGGAGGAAGGACAGATCGAAGGGGGCATGCGAAGCTTTATAGAAGGGGAGCTGGAGGATTTGCGGGAATTCCTGGGCCTGGAGGAGGAGCCGGAGGGAACTCCCGGATAGGCGGGATGTCGAATGAGCTCGCAATGCCTGGTGATCGATGAGTGGTTGTTCCATCACCTGAGGGGAGAGGCCGGCCCGGACGCAATCCGTCAGGCGGTTCGATTACTGGAGGAAATTGAACGGCGCTGCGATCGAAGCGCATGGCAGCCGGGGACGCCATGGGCACAAAAGGCTTTCCGTCTCTTCGACACCGATCAACCAGGGATCCGACTGGCCAGCAAGCTGCTCCAGCGGCTCCTCTGGGATCCGGCTAAAAGCCGGATACCTCGCCAGTCGTTAAAAACGAATGCGCCCTGGATGGATCGGATACCGGAGGAGGACCGTTATCTGGTCACTCTCTATCTTGAGGCAGGGGCGGATGTTCTGATCACGACAGACGAGCGGCTCCTCTCCCGGATCCGGGAAACGCAGGCTCCTGTCCGGGCGCTATCGCTCCCGGAATGGATCGCTATCTATTTCTCCGGGTCGCCGTCCAGATGAGCGCTCCGGATTTCCTCTGGCTGCACCTGAAAGAAGTCCCCGCCTTTCGGGCGTTGCTTCGGGCGGTGGAAGCCCGCTTCTACCAGGGCCTGGAGATGCCGGAGCCCATCCTGGACCTGGGTTGCGGGGATGGGCACTTCGCCTCCGTGGCCTTCCCCGGGCGGGCATGGGTCGGCCTGGATCCTGAATGGGGTCCCCTGAAGGAGGCCGCCGCCCGTCGGGTTTACCGATGGGCGATCCAGGCCGATGGCGCGCATCTGCCGTTCCCCCCGGGGTCCTTCGGGACGGTGATCAGCAATTCGGTGCTGGAACACATCCCTCCCGTGGAGGCTGTCCTGCGGGAGGTGGCGCGGGTCCTTCGCCCCGGAGGCTATTTCCTGTTCTGCTCGCCCAGCCATCGTTTCGTGGAATTCCTTTCGCTGTATCGCCTGCTGCGGCGGCTGCGGCTGCAAGGGCTGGCGGAAGGCTACGGCCGGCTCTTCAACCGCATCTCCCGGCATCATCACTGCGATGCCCCGGAGATCTGGGCGTCCCGCCTGGAGCAGGCCGGGCTTCGCCCGCTTCGATGGTGGTTCTATTTCTCCCGGGGAGCCACCGCGCTGCTGGAATGGGGTCATCTGTATGGGTTGCCTTCCCTGCTCTGCAAAAAGCTTTTCGGGCGCTGGATCCTGGCCCCATGGCGCTGGAGCCTGGAGCCCGTGGAGCGGATCCTTCGACCCTTTTACGAAGAACCCCCAGGTCCGGAAGGCGCCTATTTTTTCATGATCGCGCAACGCTGATCCCATCGGGAGCGGAGGGATGAAACGCCGGTTTCTCCAGGGTGGTTCAGCGGCCGTCTGGATCGTCGCCTTTCTCCTGGCCGTTCTGGGTCAGCTCCGGCTGGACCAGAGCTCCCGGGAGGCTCCGGATCCGCTGGGGCTGGCCCTGTATGCCTGGGCGACGCTCGGGATCGTCTGGGCCCTCCGCCGATCCCCCGAGTGGCTGGATGAGGAAGGCCCTCTCCGGGAAGCGCCCCATGCCGCTCCGGGCGTTCGTCCCCTCTGGCTGGCCCTGAGCCTGGGAGGCATGGCCCTGGCGTTCCTGGACTCCGGAGGCAACCGGTTCCGCCCGGCCGGGGTGATCGCCTGGATCGCGGCGGTGATCGCATGGTTTCTCGCGTGGTGGAACGCTCCCCTCCCCCGCCTTCCGCGGGATGGACTCCTCCTGCGCGGGCATCATCTGGCGCTCCTCCTGATCCTGGCCCTCGGGATCGGGTTCCGCTACTGGGATCTCTGGAACCTCCCCCTCGATGGGAACAGCGATCACGCGGAGAAGCTCCTCGATGTCCGGGATGTCCTGAACGGCGAATGCCGGATCTTCTTCCCCCGGAACACGGGGCGAGAGGCGTTTCAGTTCTATCTGGCGGCGGCGACGATCCGGCTCTTCGGGATGCCGCTGCACAAGTTCACCCTCCAGGTCGGGACGGCCTTCATCGGGGCCCTGCTCCTGCCCGCCCTTTACCTCCTCGGCGCGGCCCTATGGGGGCGACCCGGGGGGCTCTGGGCCATGTTCCTGGGGGCGGTGGCCTCATGGGCGGTCATCCCGGCGCGGGTGGGGTTGCGCTATCCCTTCCTGCCCACCTTCGCCGCCTGGTCGCTGGCGTTCCTGATCCGGGGGCTTCGTTCCGGAAAGCGGACGGATTTCCTCTGGATGGGCTTCTTCCTGGGGGTGGGGCTGTATGGCTACTCGCCCTTTCGGGGGATGCTCGCTGCCCTGCCCGCCGCCTTCCTGGCCGTGTGGCTCGCGCGGCGCGGCTGGCAGACGAAGGCAGGATGGCAGCAGGCATGGGATTTCCTGATCGGAATGCTAACCGCCCTCCCGGTGCTGGCTCCCATGCTGCGCTTCATCGTGGACTATCCCGAGATCTTCTTCTACCGGCTGATGACCCGGGTCTCCACCTGGGAGAAACCCATTGAAGGGAATCCCCTCCTCATCCTGGCCGATAACCTCCGCCGGGCGCTGTTGATGTTCCACTGGACCGGGGATGAAGTCTATGTGGCCACCATCCCCCTGCGGCCGATGCTGGATCCGGTGATGGGGGCCCTGCTGGCCCTGGGCGGGGTGGCGGCGCTCCTGTGGATGCTCCACCATCGGGATCCGGTCCCGCTGGCCGTGCTGGCGGCAGGGCTGGTCATGCTGCTCCCCTCCGCCTATAACCTGTCCTTCCCGCGGGAGAACCCGAGCACGGTGCGGGCCGCAGGCGCCCTGCCGGCCGTGCTCGCCCTGGCCGCGCTGGTCCCCGCTCAATGGACGGCGGAGTGGGGTTCCCCCCGCCGCGGGCGGTGGTTCCGGTGGGGAACGGCGGCCCTGCTGGCCCTCGCCCTGATTCGGATCGATGCGGATCGCATCTTCCGCGAATATGCGACGACCTACTGTCGCATCGCCCTGAACGCCTCGGATGCGGCGGAGATCCTGCGGGGCTTCTATGCGGGGGGCGGGCCGGAGACGAACGCCTTTTATGTAGCGTATCCCTACTGGTTCGATTCGCGGCTGATCGGGATGTGGCTGGGGGACATCGACTGGCCCTACACGATCTGGTATGAGGATCTCCCCCGGGTTCTGGAGGCCCATCGGCGCCTGCCCGGCCCCAAACTGTATCTGGTGCATCCGAAAGACCGTTTCTCCCTGGCCGCACTGCGAGCGGCGTATCCGGAGGGCTGGTGGGCGCTCCGACCCCGAGCCCACTGCGAGGGGCTGGGGATCCTCGTATTCCACGCGCCACCGGGCTCTCCGTAAAGAACACGGGCAGGAGCTTGCGGCCCCTGCCCGTGTCCGTGAGCGATCCTTCCCCCTCAAGCCGGTCGCCGGTGCAGGCGGAGCTCCTCCACCGGCTGGAGGATCACGCCGATCCAGAAGCCCAGGAGTATGAGCTGGGAGAAGAACATCACCAGGTTGATCCCCGAAGTGGAGGGGCTGGTGTGCCCCGCGGCCAGGCCGAAGAAAGCGTTCATCGTCATCCCGCCCAGCAGGGCGATCGCCACCAGGATCCCGGCCACGCGTCGCAGCACCCCGTTCAGGCGGTGGGCCAGGAACAACAGGTAGAGGGCGCCGGCGATCAGGCCCAGGCCGGCGAGCAGCTCGCCCCACTGGACCAGGTTTCCAAAGAGGGCGGCGTTGGCCGTGGCCGGTCCGGTAAGGAACTCCCTCATCCAGGGATACGGGTTCTTCTCCGCGAAGCGGGCCAGGGTCTGGGGCAGGCCCCGCACGAACCCGCCGCCGGTCTCCAGCTTCTCCAGCCCGCCCCGGAGCCATTCGTAGCCGAGGACGATCTGGATCAGCAGCAACCCGATGCGCGCCAGGCGATCCATCGCAGGCCTCCTGTTCCAGGGTCTTTCCGCTTCTCACGGTAACCGAAAAGGCCTTCCCCCGGCAGAGGCCGGCGTCCCGATTTCCCCGGGACATCTGTCCTGACCTTCGCTCCCACCCGTGGGGTCCGATAGAAGGCGCCCGGAGCGGGAAAAGGGACTTGATGGCCCTCCATGCCCGGTTTCAATCCCCCAAAGGCCATATCAGTTTCAATCCCACGCTGGTTCGATTGAGGCA
>NZ_DAOUCJ010000093.1 GCF_034432235.1 Thermoflexus sp.
AATGAATTCAACGTCAAATCATCTTTCCACACGGAGAGGATGGGATTCATGGCGGGGCAAGAGGATGTCTTCTGTCCTTTATCCTTTCAGCTCCTTCGCCAGGCCCGGAAGATGCCCAGAACTCCCAGCAACAGGAGGGCTCCCCCCAGCGCGAGCCCTCGAAGGTTCGCTCCTGGAGTCCCCCGGGTGCCCCGCTCCTGGAGGATCTGCCGCATCGCCCGATCGCCTTCCGGAGAGGCGAAATACCAGGAGCCGTCGAACGGGGTGGAAGCGGGACCGATCAGGCCTTCCAGGAACACCACGCCCGGAGCGCCGTTCCGGGGCGGATAGTAGATCAGTCGATCCCATGGGATCCGCTGCTCTCCTTCCCGGATGTAGCGGGTGATGACCACGCCTTCTCCCGGATGGAGGGGAGGATCCACGGGATGGGGGATGTCTTCGAAGCCAAAGAAGGCGAAGGCCTGAAGGAGCTGGGGATCTGTGATCTCCACTTCCTCGGACATCCCTGGGGCGCGGATGGTGACTTTGTCCGGCGGCCCTTTCGCCAGGGCGGGATCCGGAGTCTGCATCCAGCCCAGCAGGCTGAGCCCCATCAGGCTGATCCCGATGATCCCAAGCAGGGCTGTATTCGGATTTTTCAAGAACATCCCCGCCTCCTCCATTCGAGGGAACGCCCGGCCACTGATGCGTCCAAAGAGCCCGAGGATCCTCAAGTCCTGCCCTGGCCGATGCAGGTCCTGGAAATGCAGGCGTTGCCGCTCCCGGCGTCCATTCCAGCCAACGGAACCGTCAGGCTGGGAAACCACTGCGGCGCTGTCCCCCTGCCAGGTCAGAAACCAGCTCGCCTTCTATAGCCGGCGAAGGGGATCCGCTCTCACTCCCATCCTAGCCACCCCAGAGCCCCATGGATCCACCTGGAATGGTGCATTTAGCCTACAAGCCGGTAGGTCCTTAATCCCCTCATTCGCCCTTTATGGGAGAGTAGAACCCTCGACCCGAAGGGGTGAAAGGGAATCAGCGATCCGGGCCAGAACCAGGCAATCCCATCCCAATCCCTGCTGACCAACCCGATAGCCATAACCGCGAGCGGGCCATTCCCCCTCCAGCATCGGACCTTCGACCACTGTTTCCTGGTTTGCGCTTTGCCAGCAACGCGCCGGCGCTCCCTGAACGGTCAGAGCCTGGGCGACCCTTCCAGGGGGAACGGGCGGCCATGGGAACGGAGGGGGATACAGAAGATCAACCCACAACATGCCTTCCCGCTTTCCCAGCTGTTCGCGGAATCGGAAGGTTCGCCGCACGTGATAGGGGGCATCCAGAAAGATCACGTCACTGTCGATGGGTTCCCACCCCGAAGGGATGGAGTGGGCATCGATCCTCAAGAGCGGAACGGGAAGGCGCAGCATCATAAGGATGAAGGTCACGGAATGGGCTCCCACCCGGCCCGTGACCTCCCAGCAGCCCTCGGTTGGGAAGATGAGTGTGGAGACCTGAAAGCCGGTGTCACCATAGCCCGGGGGGATATCCGCCCGGAGGGGCGGAGCCGGGGCATCCAGGCGCCGCCCCTCGATCTGCAGGGTCCCGGTGATGCCCACTCGATCCCATCCCCACTTCATCCGCAAAGATCCACCCGGCTGCAGATGATATTCAGGCGTGAACAGCAACTTTCCGCCCTCCGGGACATCAGTAAACAAGGTGCGCTGCGGATTGCTGTAATTGCCGCCCACTCCAAGGGGTTTCTGGAGGAAGGGCATGGGCCGGCTAACCGGGCAGGAGCGGGCGAGACGTCGGATTTCCTCCCACGGAAGCCAGCCATTTGGAGAGGAACGTCCTCCGGCGCAACAGCTTTCCATCCCGAGCAATACGATCATGATGGTCCCCAGCGCCCGGCGCATTCCCTATCCCTCCCCAGGCGAGGCCCCCTGGCAATAACGACCGGCATATTCCAGATAAGAGGACACTACATTCTGACATGTTCGCGCACACATCGCCTGAGCACCAGGCATGATGCATTCGCAGCATTTGTAGCAAAGACCGTCGGAATGCATACAATACCAGCACTACTTGCCGTCATGACCACCAACCCTACTCCCCTGGAGGGGTGGGTGATCGGGGAGCTGGGCCTGGAGGGGGTGATCGATAAGCAGGAGCCCTGGCCTCGCTTCATGGAGCGGGTGGAGGCCCTGCTCCGGGGGGAGCCCGCCTGGTCCCCCCATTCCTGGACCGCCCGGCAGGCCTTCGAACCGGCCTGGGGGAGGCGGCTGCGAAGCCTGAGCCCGGCGGACTGGCAGCGATGGCGGGATCTGACCACTGGGCTGCCGGTGAAAGCTCTGGCCTGCCGCTGGGGGTTGTCTCGCCAGGGAGCGGTGAAGGGATTGCTGCGGCTATATCGACGGTTGGGAGTAGCGGACCGATGGGCCGCTGCCCTCCTGGCCCATGAGCTGGGCATCGTGCGGTTCGAGGAGGGAAGGATCGGCTGGTCCGAAGCCATTGAGGCGTATCTCGCCGGTCGGGAGCCGGACCTCCTCTCGCAGCGCTCAACCTCCGCCGCAGTCTCCGCCCTCGCGGGGATGCTGCCGCACGAACCACCTTAATACGAGAACCGAGTAGGGCCACTGCTTGCAGTGGCCCTACTTCCACGACAGGATGGCGCTCCTACCTTTCCGCCGGCGAGGCGCCCTGGCAGTAACGGCCCGCGTATTCCCCATAAGAGGCGTGGACTTTTGTGCAGTCTCCTGCGCATGGAGCGCCCACGTCCTTACTCTTGTTCTTCGTTCAGCTCCTCGAGGATTCGCTCCAGATCCTCCAGAGGGATCCATCCCCATGCGTGGAGACGGTGGGATCGATCCAGAACCGCGGTAGCTGGCAAGACGTTGAATCCGTATTGTCGTCACAGATCTCCCTCCGGATCATGGAGCCAGCGGATCTCGGAAGCCCCGGCCGATTGCAGATCGCGGCAGGCGGCCTCTTCCCCTTCGCAGATCCCCACGAGGAAGCGCCGGACAGGAGCGGGCAATCTCTTCGTGGCCTCGAGGAATTCCGCGCATGCGCTGCAGTCGGAGGAGACGAAGAGCAGGGCCATCGGGCCATGGGCCAGGGCCGCGCTCTCCACCTGTTCCCCTTCGAAAGACCGCAGCCGGAACAGAGGAGCCGGTTCGCCCACCCGGGGGATCGGCCGCGGCGGATCCACGGGCGGCGTGGATGCGGATAACCAGACGAAGATCCGCCACAACAGCACGCTATGGAAAAGAACCAGCAGCCCCACGAGGGCCAGGATCAGGGAGAACGTGTCCATGCTCTATTCTGACCGATGGAGAGGGAAGTAGGCATCTCCTTCGCCGACGGATCGGGCCTCCACAGCGGCCAGCGCTGCCCGCCAGTCGATTCCCCGCCAGTTCAGGTTGTTGCTGACCGTATGCAGCTCCCACTGGGTGGACCAGACCTCGGGCTGGCCGTCGGGGGTCCGGGCCGCGCGCCGGAAGATCCGTCGCACCGCATCCACATGGGCGGGGACGGCGGAGCCGAAGCGGGCGATCGTTAGCAGGCTGTCCCACGCATCGTCTTCAGGTCAGAGCCCCCGGATCCCAGGGCCGGGCGAGCATGGCACCTGGGAACGCGATCCCCCAGCCGGTCCGGTGGTCGCCGCCCGAGGAACCTGCCATCCGAACGCTTGCCCGGAGAGCCCCCGCGAAAAGGACCCGGGCGCCCTCCTGGCCCCTGTTCGATTCCTGCTTCCCATGATAGCCCTTCCGTGGCCCTGGAGATCGATCGGGCAAGGGAGCATCCGGTCCACCGGCCGGTGGACAAAGGATTCCCGGGGAATGGGAACACCCGCTTCGTTCCCGGGGTTATTGTTTCAGAGACGGGATGTGGGGACGCAAGGCGGCTGTGCCCTTGACGCCGGGGTCCAGCCTTCTCTAAGAGGGCCTGCGAAGGGAGACACCGCCCGGATCTTCGAAGAGCTTCCACCCTGTTGCTCCTTGAAATCCCCACGGTCGGGAGGTGCGGTTGGAGCGGGAGCATCGGGTGCATCCGCTGGAGGGGCCGGATGAGGCGCTGTGGGAAGAGGTGATCCGCCAGCATCAGGAGCCGGTCTTCCGGTTGCTCTATCTCATGCTGGGCGACGCCGAGGAGGCCGCCGATACGGCCCAGGAGACCTTCCTCCGGGCGTTCCGGGCCTGGGACCGTCGGGACCCGAACCGCCCGCTTCGTCCCTGGCTGCTCCGCATCGCCGCCCATCTGGCCCGGAACCGCCGCCGTGCCCTCGGGCGTTATTGGAGGGCCCTCCAGCGCTGGGCCCGGCTCCAGAGCCCGCCCTCGGGAATGAGGGATGAAATCCTGGAGACCGTCGCGCGGCAGGAGGAGGCGGAGCGCCTCTGGCGGGCGATCCGGCGTCTGGGGCTCATCGATCAGGAGACGATCTATCTGCGCTATTTCCTGGAGCTGTCCGAAGCGGAGATCGCTCAGGTCCAGAACGTGGCCATCGGCACGGTGAAATCCCGTCTGCATCGCGCGCTCCATCGATTGCGCGCCGTGGTGGAGCGGGAATTCCCTGATCTCATCGGCAGGCCTCATGGGGAGGGTTGAAATGGAGCCTCGTCCGCCTTCCGAATGGGAAGATCGCGTCCGGGAGCTCGCCCGGCAATTCCCTTACCCTCCGGCTCCCGATCTCCGAAGCCGGATCCTGCGTCCCGGGGTGAGGCGGCCCCGAGGCCGGCGCGGGGCCTGGGCGGCTGGGGCCTTCGGCGCTTTCATGCTGGCGCTGGGGATCCTCCTGGCCTCCCCGGCCCGCGCAGGGCTCCTGGAGTTCCTCCAGATCGGAGCCGTGCGGATCCAGCTCCAGCCTCTCCCAACCCCATCGAAGCCGGCCGCAACTCCCTCGCCGGCCTCCGAGGCCATCCCGGAGACCCGCATGCCGGGGATCCTGGACCTGGCGGGGGAGACGACCCTGGAGGCGGCGCAGGCCCGCGTGCCTTTCCCCATTCGTCTGCCCACTTATCCGCCGGATCTCGGGCGCCCGGATCATGTTTATCTGCAAGGCATGGGCGGGCCGGCGGTGATCCTGGTGTGGCGGGATCCCATGCGGCCGGATCGAATCCGGCTGGCCCTGTTCGAGATCGGCCCGGGAGCGCTGATTGAAAAGATCACGCCGCAGGTGCTCACCGCCACCACGGTGCACGGCCGGCCGGCCCTGTGGGCGGAAGGCCCTTACCTCCTGCAGACCCGATCCGGCCGCTGGGAGCTGCGGCGGCTGGTGGAAGGCCATGTGCTCCTCTGGACCGAGGGGGAGGTGACTTACCGGCTGGAGACCGATCTGGGGATGGAGGAAGCCGTGCGGATCGCGGAGTCTCTGTCCGCTCCGTAGCGTTCATCCGGGATCTTCCCGGAGCGGACCCCAGAACGTATTTTTCCCCCAGGGAAAAGTGGCCGCTATCCTGCGCCCCGATTACAATAACCCCGGTTATCCGAAATCCGGGCGCTCCTTCCGCCTCGGAGGAGTTTTCCGGCCCGGGTGGATCTGAACCCCTCAGGAGGTGTCGCATGGCCGTGGAGCGCTTTGGAGCGGTCACGTTTCGCGGCAAGCCGTTGACGGTGATCGGGGAGCCCCTGCGGGTGGGCGATCCGGCCCCCGATGTGGAGCTGGTGGCCCCCGATCTGACCCCCTTCCGGATCCGCAGCACCGACGGAAAGATCCGAATCCTCAGCGTGGTCCCCTCGCTGGACACCGGGGTATGCGATGCCCAGACCCGCCGGTTCGATCAGGAGGTAGCCCGATTGGGGGACGAAGTCGTGCTGATCACCGTCAGCGCCGATCTCCCCTTTGCCCAGCGGCGCTGGGCGGCTGAGGCCAACGCCCAGCATGGGATCCTGGCCTCGGATCATCGGGAGATGGCCTTCGGGCAGGCCTACGGCACATATGTGAAGGAGCTTCGCCTGGAGCAGCGCGCCGTCTTCGTGCTGGACCGCGATGGGACGATCCGGTATGCAGAATATGTTCCGGAGATCGCCCAGCATCCCAACTACGATGCGGTTCTGGAAGCTGTCCGCGCCCTGCTGGGTCAGCCGGAGCCCCGCTGAGCCGAAGCCTCCGTCCCAGCCTCCAGGGGAGGGGGATCGCGCGGCGGTCTCCCTCCCCCATTGAGCCTCCCTCAAGCCCGGTTCGATTGAACGATTGAACTGGAAAGGAACAAAGGGCCGTGCTATGCTGAGAAACTGGCCCATCCTGGTGAGAAGGCGGCCGTGCGGCCATGGCGAAGGGGAAGATCATCGTTCGTGGCGCCCGCGAGCACAACCTCAAGAACATCACGGTGGAGATCCCCCGCGAGAAGCTCGTGGTCATCACCGGCCTCTCCGGCTCCGGGAAATCCAGCCTGGCCTTCGACACCCTCTACGCCGAAGGCCAGCGGCGATACGTGGAGTCGCTCTCCGCCTACGCCCGTCAGTTCCTGGGGCTGATGGAGAAGCCGGATGTGGATCAGATCGAGGGGCTCTCCCCGGCCATCTCCATCGATCAGCGGGGCGCGTCCCATAACCCTCGCTCCACGGTGGGGACGGTGACGGAGGTCTACGACTATCTCCGCCTGCTCTTCGCCCGCGCCGGGATCCCCCACTGCCCCCGCTGCGGCCGGGAGGTCCAGAAGCAGAGCCCGGAGCAGATCGTGGAGGCCATCCTCGCCCTCCCGGAGGGCTCCCGCATCATGATCCTGGGCCCCGTGGTGCGGGGCCGCAAGGGCCACCACGGTCCCGTCTTCGAAGAGCTCCGCCGCATGGGTTTTGTCCGCGCCCGCGTGGATGGAGCCATCCGGGATCTGGATGAGCCCATCGAGCTGGATCGCTACAAGATCCATCACATCGAGGCGGTGGTGGATCGCCTGGTCGTGCGTCGGGACGGGGCGGATCGTTCGCGGCTGCAGGACTCGGTGGAGATGGCCCTGCGGCTGGGGGATGGGCTGGTGATCGTGCACAACGCCTCGGCGGAGCCGCCGGAGGACCTGCTGTTCAGCGAGCACTTCGCCTGCCCCTACTGCAACCTCAGCCTGCCTGAGCTGGAGCCCCGCCTGTTCTCTTTCAACAGCCCGAAGGGCGCTTGCCCGACCTGCGAAGGCCTTGGGGTGCAGCTGGAGCTGGATCCGGATCTCCTCATTCCCAACAAGGACCTCTCCTTATCAGAAGGCGCCATTGTGGCCTGGGGTGGGGAAGAGGAAGGCGGCTATTACTGGCAGCTGCTGGAAGCGGCCTGCCGCGCCTTCGGCATCCCCACCGACGTTCCCGTGCGGACCCTTTCCCCGGATCAGCTGCACCTCCTCCTCTATGGGGCGGGCGAGGGCGTGCGGGTCCCCGTTCGCTATCAGGCCCGGGATGGGAGCTGGCGGGTTTATGAGGCACCCTTCGAAGGGGTGATCCCCAACTTGCGCCGCCGGTATGAGGAGAGCACTTCGGACTATTTCCGGGCGCGGGTGGAGGGATGGATGAGCGAGCGGCCATGCCCGGCCTGCGGCGGAGCGCGGCTGCGCCCGGAGGCCCTGGCCGTCACCGTAGCGGGCAAGAACATCTACGAAGTCACCCGGATGTCGGTTGTCGAGGCCATGCGCTGGGTTGAGGCCCTGCGGGGGGATCACGGGCAGCCGCCGCTGCTCTCCGAGCGGCAGCGGGCCATCGTGGGTCAGGTGCTGCAGGAGCTGCACAACCGGCTGCGCTTCATGGTGGACGTGGGCCTGGATTATCTCACGCTGGACCGGCCGACGGCGACCCTGTCCGGGGGCGAGGCGCAGCGCATCCGCCTGGCCACCCAGATTGGGAGCCAGCTCACCGGCGTGCTCTACGTGCTGGACGAGCCGAGCATCGGCCTGCACCCGCGGGATAATGAGCGCCTGATCCGGACCCTGAAGCGGCTCCGGGATCTGGGGAACACGGTGCTGGTGGTGGAACACGACGAAGCCATGATCCGGGCTGCCGATTGGGTGATCGACCTGGGG
The DNA here is from genome assembly GCF_034432235.1 of Thermoflexus sp. NCBI lineage: Bacteria > Bacillati > Chloroflexota > Thermoflexia > Thermoflexales > Thermoflexaceae > Thermoflexus > Thermoflexus sp. Next base: position 7,977 of record NZ_DAOUCJ010000093.1, read on the forward strand.
CCGGGGGCAGGGGAGCATGGGGGTTACGTGGTGGCCCAGGGTCCGGTTGAAGCCATCATGCGCAACCGCCGCTCCCTCACCGGGGCCTACCTAACGGGTCGATTCACCATCCCGATCCCGGCCCGCCGTCGTCCCGGCAACGGACGCTCCCTGATCGTCCGGGGGGCTCGGGAGCACAACCTGAAGAACATCGACGTGCGCTTCCCCCTGGGCTGCTTCATCTGTGTGACCGGCGTCTCGGGCTCCGGCAAGAGCACCCTGGTGGTGGAGATCCTCTACAAGCGTCTGGCTCAGATCCTCTACGGTGCCCGTGACCCGGCAGGGGTCCATGAGGCGATCGAAGGCGTCGAGTTCATCGATAAAGTGATCCACATCGATCAGTCTCCGATCGGACGAACCCCGCGCTCCAACCCGGCGACCTACACGGGTGTGTTCACCGACATCCGCGATCTCTTCGCCAGCCTGCCGGAGAGCAAGCTGCGGGGGTATGGCCCGGGGCGTTTTTCCTTCAATGTCAAGGGTGGCCGCTGTGAGGCGTGCGAAGGCCAGGGCCAGATCCAGATCGAGATGCAATTTCTCCCCGATGTGTTTGTGACCTGCGAGGTGTGTCGGGGAGCGCGCTTCAACAAGGAGACGTTGCAGATCCGTTATCGCGGGAAGAGCATCGCCGATGTGCTGAACATGACGGTAGACGAAGCCTATGAGTTCTTCGAGGCCTTTCCCTCCATCCGTCGGAAGCTCCAGACCCTCCGGGACGTCGGGCTCGGTTATATCCGGCTGGGCCAGCCAGCGCCGACCCTCTCCGGCGGCGAGGCGCAGCGGGTGAAGCTGGCGAAGGAGCTCTCCCGCCGGCCGACCGGCCATACCCTCTACATCCTGGATGAACCCACGGTGGGTCTGCACGCGGCCGACGTCCAGAAATTGATCGATGTCCTGCAGCGTTTTGTGGACCAGGGCCACACGGTGATCGTCATCGAGCACAATCTGGATGTCATCAAGGTGGCCGACTGGATCATCGATCTGGGGCCAGAGGGGGGAGAGCGGGGCGGGTATGTGGTGGCGGAGGGCACTCCTGAAGAGGTTGCTCAGGCGGAGGCCTCATATACCGGGCAATTCCTGCGCCGGATCCTTCGAGGGGGGAATGTCTCTTCCAACGGGCGGCGGCGCGGGAAGCGCTGAACCAAGCGAGGGGTGGGCCACCAGCGGCCCACCCCGATGTTTTACGAAACCGCTGGGATCTCCTCCGCGGGCGGCACCCGCTCCCCGCGGCCGGTTACCAGCCCGATCCCCATTTGTTCGGCCATCGCCTCACAGCTGGGATCCACGCGGATCCCATAGGCGTAGACCAGATAAGGTCCGGTGACGCCGGCCTCAGCGAGGCGTTTGCGGAATCCTTCCGACCGCATCCGGTTAGCCCACGCCTGGATGGACCGGGGGCTTTGTCGGGCCTTTGCCTCCACGACCGCCCACAGGATCCGCCGATCCGGCGCCTGCACGGGGATCACCGCATCGACTTCCCCTTTCTCCCCCTCCTCGTAGACCGGCAGGATCACCGGATGGCCCTGGCCGATGGCCCGATATCCTTTCTGCTCCAGGACCCAGCGCACCATCGACTCTGCTTCCTCCTCCAGGGTCGCCCCGAACATCGCCTTGTAGGATTCAAACTCCCGCCGCATCCCCTCCAGGCGATCCAGGCGTTGCAGGATGTGCTCCTGAGTCTGGATGAGGCGGGCGACCTGCTCCTCGGTGCGGGCCTGGGCTTCGGCGAGGCGGGCCAGGGCTTCCTCCAGGCGGCGCTGGCCTTCCTCCAGACGGGCCACCCGCTCCTCGGTGCGGGCCTGGGCTTCGGCGAGGCGCGCCATCGCTTCCTCCAGGCGGGTCAGGCGCTCCTCGGTGCGGGCCTGAGCCTCGGCGAGGCGGGCGAGGCGCTCCTCGGTGCGGGCCTGGGCTTCCTCCAGGCGGGCGAGGCGTTCCTCGGTGTGGGTCTGGGCCTCGGCGAGGCGGATCGTCGCTTCGATCAGGCGGTTCAGGACCCCGCTGGTTTGTTGCTGGAAGGTCGCCAGCGTGCGGATCACTTCCCGCATCTGGTCAAGCGCATCCACCAGCGCGCGCAGAACGCCGGCCAGCTCCGCCATGGGCTCGGCCAGCAGGAGACGGCGCAGCTCCTCCTGCCACTCCGGGTGCTCCTTTAATGCCCGAAGCAGATCCTGGAAGTCCCCGGTGTTGAAGGGCACGAACCACCTCCCGCATTCGGATGATATAAGGGCTTGTCAGCTTCGCGGGGCCCCTCTTATATTATGATAGCCTTTTTTCGGCGTCATTCATATCGATCCGGGAGGGATTTCTCCGTGATCCCCAATCAGGCTCTGCATCGGTTGCGGAGGGGAGAAGCGACCATCGGCGCCTGGCTGGGCCTGGGCAGCCCGTATGCAGCCGCCCTGATGGCCCGCCTGGGCTTCGACTGGCTGGTGGTGGACGTCGAGCACAGCCCCTTCGGTTACGATGCGATGGTCCAGAGCGTGATGGCGATTCTCCCCACGGGCACCACTCCCCTGGTCCGGGTGCCGTGGAACGATCCCGCGTGGATCAAACGGGCCCTGGACACCGGGGCGCTGGGGATTGTGGTGCCGATGGTCATGAATGGGGAAGAGGCTCGACGGGCGGCGGAGGCCGCCCGCTTCCCGCCTCGCGGGATCCGCTCGGTGGGGGCCTGGCTGGGGCCCCGCCTGCATGGGGAGGATTACCTGCAGGCCATCGACGAGGAGATCCTGGTGGTGGTCCAGATGGAGCACATCCAGGCGGTGGAGCGGGCGGAGGAGATCTGCGCGGCAGAAGGGGTGGACGTGATCTTCATCGGCCCCAATGACCTGGCCTCCTCGATGGGCCTGCGGGGAACCGATTTTCGGGAGAACCCCGATTGGGAGGAAGCGGTCCAAACCGTCCTGCGGGCGGCCCAGCGGGCCGGCCGGCCGGCTGGGATGATGTGCGTGTCTGTTGAGGAGGCATTGCAGCGGCGGGCTCAGGGGTTCCAGTTCCTGGCCGTCGCCTCCGATGCCCGCTACATCGAGGGGATGGCCCGGGAGATCTTGCGGCGATGGCATGCGTGAAAGCCCTTCTTTGCCATGGTGCATGAACGCAACCGGGCCCGACAGCCTTCGCCGGGCCCGGTTGGCTGGGGAGGGAGGACTCGAACCTCCACCCTCGGCTCCAAAGGCCGGTGTCCTGCCCCTTAGACGACTCCCCAAGGCTCACCTTCATTATAGCGCAGCGTCGCCTTCGGGGCCAACCACCGTTCTGTCTCCCGCCTTCAGGGTTGGTGCGGATTGAAGGTGCGAATGAAGGCGATGATGTCGGCCAGATCCTGATCGGTCAGAGCCGGGTTACCGCCCTTCGGCGGCATATCCACCCCGATCGTATTCGCCGGATCCGTCGCCGGCCGCCCCTTCTTGATGAACTCCAGCAGCTGGGCGTCGGTCTGCTGCCGCACGAAGGCGCTCGCCGTCAGATCCTTCCCCAACCCGGGCAATCCTTTGGCATCCGGCCCGTGACATGAGGCACATGTGCCCAGGAACAGCTCCTTCCCCCGCTCCGCGTTCCCCTTCAGGGCCACCGGTGCGGTCTCCCCCGCGCCGGGGGAGCGGGGCGCAGGCGGGCCGCCTCCGCACGCGCTGGCTCCCATCAGGACCGAAGAGAGCAGGAGAATCCAGGGCAGCCACCGGTTCATCTCCCGTGCCTCCCGTTATGGGTTCATCTCCTTCACCGTCACTGTTACGGGGATCTCTCCACTTTTCTCAAAACGAAGCGTAAGGGTGAAGGTGTCCCCTACCTGGAGCTCCCGCTTCAGGCCAATCAGCATAACGTGCAGGCCGCGGGGCTTAAACTCCACCCGCCCCCGGGCCGGGATCTCCACACGGGGGACCGGCTGCATCTTTGCCACATCCCCTTCCATGCGAGTTTCGTGAAACTCCACCTTTTCGGCCACATCGGAAACAGCGCGGATCAGCGCATCGGGCTGGCCGCCATCGTTCACCACCACGAAATAGACAGCGCTGGTGCTCTCCCCTCCATGGCTCATCCCATGCCCCATCTCCTGGCCCATCCCCATGGCCCCGGGGCGCGCCCATGCGTCCTGAATGTGAATCTTCGGGCTGGTGGCTGCCGGAGCGGCGCATGCGGCGACGAGAAGACCAAGCAGGATCATGGTTGAACGAATGAGCTTTGACATGGTCGCCTCCTCTCAAACAGGTCTCCAGATCACCCCATGAGGAGAGACCCATCACGAGCCGGAGCGTTCCCGCACCAGCCGGCGGATCTTCTCCATCGCATCCTTTAGTTCGGTTCGGCTTCCCGGCAGGAGCGCCCGCACCCGCCCCTGGCGGTCCACCAGGAAGATGCGATCGGTGTGGTTGATCAAATAAGTCGCGGCGCCGCCCGAGGCCTGCGGCGTCTCCGCGGCGGGCGTGCCGTTGATGAGATACACCCGCTCCGTGTAGATCCCCAGGACCTCCGTCAGGTGGCGAATAGTGGAGGGATCGCCGGTGAGGAAGGCCCAGTTCGTGAAATCCACCTTGCGGGCCTGGGCGTATCGGCGCATGACCTCCGGCGTGTCCCGCTCTGGATCGAAGGTGATGGTGACGAAGAAAACCTGATCCGACAGGCCCTCTGCGGCAACCTGTTCCTGGATCTCCCGCATCCGGGCGGTGATCAGCGGGCAGACGTCCGGGCAATGGGTGTAGATCATCCCCAGGACCACCACCTTGCCCCGGGTCTGGCCCAGCCAGAAGGTGCGGCCCTCCTGATCTGTGAACGGCCAGTCCGGGATGGTCATGTAGACCGGGAGGGATTCCGCCCGGACGTCCAGGGCGATCTTCACCGCTCCCGCGGCGGCGACAAAGAGCAGACCGATGCCTACTCCCCCCCAGAACCAGCGCGGCATTCTGCTCAAGCCTCCTCGGGTTGATTTCCCTCTGTCTGAGACCCAGAGGGCCTCTGAGAGAAGCGACTCCTCCCCCGGCCCCTCCCCGCTTCGGGGAGGGGGGATTTTTTAGGCTCCCCCTTCCCTTGTAGGGAAGGGGGCCGGGGGGTGAGGTCCAGGGTAGGGGCGCACGGCCGTGCGCCCCTACGGACAAACCAGCGATCGGCCTCTCTGGAATATGATATCGGTTCTACCGGATGGGCACTGCGCTGGAGGGCAGGAAGCCGTAAGCGGAGAAGGGTGAAGTCTGCAGCACCTGAGTGAGCACTGGCGTATAGGCGATCACGATCAGGATGACGGCCACGGCCAGCCACACCCGCCAGCGCTCGAAGGCAGTGGGCGCGTCCGCAGCCGTATGCAGAGCCTCGGCGATCGGCACCTCCACCCGGGCCGGTTGTCGGGAGAACCACAGGGTCATCGCCATATTCAGCAGGAACAGCACGCCGGCGATGAACATCAGGGTCCCGCCCACCGCCGCCATGATCAGGAAGGGCCTCCACTCCGGCAACAGATACGGCGAGAATCCCAGATTCGTCCGTCGGGGCTCCCCTTCCAGCCCGCCGCGCATCATCCCCACCGCAAAGATCATCACGCCGATGAACCACAGGTACATGTTCGCCAGGGCCACCTTCCGGCTCCACAGGGCCCGGCCGGTGAGATAGGGAACCATCCACGTGGCCATGGCCATGAAGGTCAGGGTCACTGCGGTGCCCACGGTGAGGTGCAGGTGGCCGGGGACCCAGGAGGTGTTGTGGACCACCAAGTTGACGTTGTAGGAGGCATTGACGATCCCGCTGATCCCGCCGAAGACGAAAGCGATCATGGAGAGCGTTGCGCCAGCGAAGGCCGGCTCATCCCACGGAAGGCGAAAGATCCAGTCGATCCACCCCCGCCCGCCCCGCTGCCGCCCGGCATGCTCCAGGGAGGCCATCAGGTTGAAGGCGGTCAGCAGACTGGGAATGGCCACCAGGAACGTTCCGAAAGCGTGCAGCAGCTTCCATTCCTGGCCGATGGCAGGGTCTGTGTACTGGTGATGCAGGCCGATGGGAGTGGAGAAGATCAGCAGCATCAGGAAGGCCAGGCGGGCCATCGGATCGCTATATAGCTTGCCGCCCGCCAGCCGGGGGACCATTGTATACCAGGCTACGTAGGCCGGCAGGAGCCAGAAGTAAACCAGGGGATGTCCGAAATACCAGAACAGGGTGCGGGCCAGCATCGGGTTGGTCTGCTTGACCAGGCCCAGGGACCATGGGAGCAACAGGAAAAGGACCTCGATGGCCACCCCCAGAGTGGCGATATACCACAGGGTGAAAGTGACGATGGAGCCGAAGGTCATCAGTGGCGTGCGTTGCCCCGGGTTCTCCCGCCGCCAGGCGACATACGTGAGGATCAGGTTGGCCCCGCTGATCCAGGAGCCCACGATGAGCAGCGTGGCGCCCAGGTAGAAGGCCGGGTGGGCCATCAGGGGCGGGTAGAACGTGTAGAGGACATTCGCCTGACGGGTGAGGATGGCGTAGCCGGCGGCGGCAACCCCCACGGTCATCAACCCAAAGCCGGTCCACCCCAGGGCCAGGCTGTAAAGGGGCCGCCTTAGGGAAGCCCGCACGGCCACGGCGAGCAGGGCCACGATGTTAAAGGTGGTCCACACCAGGGCGTTCAGCACCCCGTGGAAAGTCAGGCCCTGATAGTAATCATACCAGGGCATGGGCGGCAACAGCTTCGCCCGGCTCAGGGCCTGGAGCAGGCCGAAGAAGATGCCGACCGCGATAGCGATATAAGCGATGTAAAGATGCCAGCGGATCAATCGCTTCTCGCTCTCGAACATCGTGAAGGCTCCCATGGTGACCTCCCCATAGAGTAGAGACCGGCGATCGGATCCGCCCGATGGCTTTTCCGAGATCCCATCGGCTGGGGAAGCAGCCCATGCTGCTTCCCGGCTTGCCCGCCCTAACTTTCGTTGACATCCCCTCGCTGACCTGGGGGGATGCCTCTTACAGGGCTTTACGGATGATATCGGTCACCGAGATCACTCCCAGCAGCCGCTCCCGGATCACCGGCGCGCGCCGGATCCTGGCCAGGGCGAAGAGACGGGCCACGTTCTCCACCGAGAGATCCGGGTTCACCACAATGCACGGCTTGGTCATGATCTCCCGCACCAGCACCGACTGCGGGCTCAGGCCCTGGGCGACTACCTTATAAACGATGTCGGTCTCCGTGACGATGCCGTAGGCGTCCTCCTCATTGGCCCGCTCGACGATGAGCGCCCGCAGGCCCTTCTCCTTCATGAGCGCCACCGCCTCGGCCACCGTGGCCGATGGCTCAATGGTCACCACCTCGGTGGTCATGATGTCCTTCGCCTTCAATCCCATGGCGCACCCCCTGTGTGGATGTCTCAACGGGCCCAGCATGCCAGGGCTGAGGCCATCGTCCGGGGCGTCGGGAGAGAGGGCCCCTCCGCCGTCCGCGGCTCGACGATCACCTTCGCTGACATGGCGTGATGGCCCAGCCCGCAATACTCGTGGCAAACGATCAGATATTCCCCGGGCTGATCGAATCGGGCCTGCGCCCGGTTTACCACGCCCGGTATGGCCATCAGGTTAACGTTGGTGTTGAGGATCTTAAAGCCGTGCTGGACATCTTTGCTGGTGAGGTTGAAGGTTACGGTGGAGCCGGCGGGGATTCGGATCTCACGAGGGTTGAACGCCCACATCTGAGCGACCACGTTCACCACATACTGGCCTGGGGCGGCTTCCACCACGGCGGGCTGATCGAAGGGGGGGATGTCGGTGACACAGGTAGGGACGCGGATCCCCAGGCCGAAGGCGCTGATGACAATGGCGACAAAGAAAGCGGTCATCAAGAAACCGGCCCCAAAGATCGCTGCCCGCTCGAATGGATCTTTCACCATGTGGAACCTCCCGATAGCGGTCGTGGGACGCACCGAGGGTTCAGAATGCCGTCATCCCTCGAGGAAGCAGGATGGTGAGATACAGGCCGAACCACATGGCCGCGAACAACACAATCATACTGAGGAACAGAAGCAAGGCAGCTCGGGGCTGGAACATCTCGTGCATCCTTCACCTCCTTCCCCAGGATCCTGGAGATAGGCGGCACTCATCGGATCTCCAGAGTGTGAGCCGTGAGGGCCTCTGGAATCGATGGGACAGCGCCGTTAGCCCCGTTACGGGATTGCATCGCCCGGATCTCACGGCCCCGCTCCGCCACCTGAGCGAACGTCGTGGAGCCCAGAAGCTGTTCGAGATAGGCCTGCGCCTGGGCCCAGATGGGGTGGATGGCGCAGAAGCTCCAGCGGGGGCAGAGGTGGGGTTCCCGGGAGCAGCGGTTCAGGCGGATGGGACCTTCCATGGCCTCCAGGACTTCCAGCAGGGTGATGGATTCCGCTGGTCGGGCCAGCCGCACCCCACCCCGCCGGCCCCGACTGGCCTCAATGAAACCTGCGGTGCAGAGATCCCGGATGATCTTCTGCAGGAATGCGTAGGGGATCGCCTGTCGCCGTGCGATATCCCGGGCCCGGGCGCGCATCCCCGGCGGGAGCATCGCCAGATCCAGAATCACCCGCATCGCGTAATCGGCCCGCCGGCTGATCTCCATCGCCCCTCCTGTGAAATTCAGACATTGTGGACCGACGTGGTCCGCTTTGAGGATAGGCCCTTTCCGGCACAGACGAGTAGTGTTATTCCTCACGGATTCGCCATGAGGGAGATCATATCCTCCACGGATCCGGGGGATCCTGGGGCGAGATCTCCAGAAGAGCGTTCTGGAGGCTGGTTGGGGCGCTGGCGGGACCTGAGCGTATTCCTGCGATTCAGAAAGGTTCAACTTGCCTCTATCCGAGTCGCGCCGCTGACCTCAGGGGGAGGGGCTATCCTGCTTCTCCGGGGCTTTTCAATAATTCCAACCGAAGGGCAACATCCATGGGGGTGCAGGGGGCAAAGCCCCCTGCCGGGGAGCTGCGGGGGATGTCCCCCGCCTGCTCATCTGGCTCTCGAAGGGGGTCCTGTGGTTTACTGGAGTCTATGCGAGGGCAGGTTGCGTTAAAATTAACCCGGTTACTTTCCCTGTATTCAGATCAGGAGGAACGGCATGCCCTTTCCACCCACTTCTATGACCATTCGTTGTCCCTTCTGCGGCCAACCGGTTCAGGTGCAGGTTCGCCAGATCATCGACGTTTCCGAAGAGCCCCATCTGAAACGTCTGCTTCTCACCGGGCGTCTGAACGCCTTTATCTGCCCCCGATGCGGCAACCGGGTGAGCTTCGCGGCGCCTTTCCTTTATCACGACCCGGAGAAGGAGCTCGCCCTCGTGTTCATCCCGATCCAGGCGAACCTGAAAGAGGTGGATCGCCAGCGGATCGTCGGGCAGCTCACGGATACGATCCTGCGGCAGCTCCCCCGGGAGAAGCGCAAGGCCTATCTCCTTCAACCGAAGGAGTTCTTCACCATTCAGAGCCTCCTGGAGGCGATCCTGCGGGCCGATGGCTATACCGATGAAGATCTGAAGGCGATGGAGGAGCGGACGCTCCTCCTGCAACGGATCCTGAACGCCCGGCGCATGGAGGACGTGGAGGAGTTGATCCGAGAGAATGCGGAGAAAATCGACGCGGAGTTCTTCCGCCTCTTCCATGAAGCGCTGGCGACCGTTCAGGAGGAGGGATCGGCGGAGGAGTTCGCCCGGATCATGGCGATTCGAGACCGGCTGCTCGAGCTGACGCCTTATGGGCGGACGGTTCGTTCCCGGACGCAGATCATTGAGAAGTTCACCCGTGCCCCCAGCGGCGAGACCTTGCTGGAGGCTCTTCTGGAAGCTCCGGATCCCGAGACCCGTCGGACGCTGGTGGCGCTGGGCCGTCCCTTCCTGGATTACCGGTTCTTCCAGAACCTGACCCGTCGCATTGAGGAGGCGGAGGCGGCCGGTCGGGGGGAAGAAGCCGAGCGCCTGATCGCTCTGCGTCGGGAGATTTTGGAAGCCCGGGAAGCGGTCGACCAGGAGATCCGGCGGGTTTACGAGGAGCGGGCGCGTCTGATCCGGGAGCTCCTGACCGCTCCCTCGGAGCGGGAGCTGCAGGAGCGCCTGATCCAGCGCATTGCGGAGATCGATGACGTGTTCTTCGATGTCCTTCAGATGAATGTGGAAGCGGCTCTGGAGGCAGGCGATACCCAGCTGGCTCAGGCGTTGAATCTGCTGGGGCAGATCGCCATGGCGATCCTCCAGCAGGCGTTGCCGCCGGAGCTCCGGCTGCTGAACGCTCTGCTGAACGCCCGCTCGGAGGAGCACCGCCGGCAGATTCTGGAGCGAAATCGCCGGCTGTTGACGCCGCAGTTCCAGCAGTGGTTGCAGCAAATGGAGGCGCGGATGCGGGAAGAAGGCCGGGCGGAGATCGCGGAGCGGATCGCCGCGATCCGCTCCCTGGCCGAACAGGTGGCCGCCGCGCCGGCGATCCTTCGTCCCTCATGATGGGGCTTTCGGAGGAAATGTCTTACGAAAACGCAAGACCTGATCCGATGATCCCAAGGCAAACCGGGTAAAGGCCTCTGGCATGGCGGAGGAGATCCTTTCCCCACCGAGCTGCGGCGTCTGGTGGGCAGGGGGGCATCCCCGGGCGATCCGGGTGATGCGGATCCTTCAAGAGAGCCCACGCGTGCGCACGCTGATTCTGGACGCGCGCATCGAGGCTCAGCCGGGTCAGTTCGTGATGGCATGGCTGCCCGGCTACGAGGAAAAGCCGTTCAGCCTGGCAGAGGTCGATCCGGTCACTCTGACGGTGGCTCGGGTGGGCCCGTTTTCCGCCGCCCTGCATGCCCTGCATCCCGGCGACCGGTTATGGATCCGGGGTCCCCTGGGCCGTGGGTTCACGATCGAGGGCCGGCGGATCCTCCTGGTCGGCGGAGGATACGGAGTCGCCCCCCTCGCTTTCCTGGCCCGTGAGGCGATCGCGCGGGGGATCCAGGTGACCGCCCTGACGGCCGCCCGGCGCGCCGAGGATGTGCTCTATGGGGATCGTTTTCGGGCTCTGGGAGCATCCGTTGTGATCGCGACGGAAGACGGTTCTGCGGGGGAGCCGGGGCGAGCTCCCGAGGTGGCGGCCCGTTTGCTGCGCTCCGGTTCCTATGATGCGCTTTATGGATGTGGACCTGAAGGGATGCTGGAGGGGCTCCGGGCGCTGGCCGCCACATTGGGCATCCCGGCACAGCTCAGCTACGAAGCTTACATGCGATGCGGCATCGGGCTGTGCGGCTCATGCGAGCGGGAGGGCGTGGTGCTGTGCCTGGAGGGTCCCGTATTGCGGTTCGGGTAATATTTCATACAGCCCTGGAAGGAGCTGTTCAGGCAACTGCAGTGGCCGATACGAACGGATCATCCCCGCGCTCGGGGCGAGAAATCCGGGAATGGGTTCCGAGTCCTTTCTTTTCTGCCCTCGTTGTGGCGCCCGCCTGACGCATCGGTTCCTGTTCGGCCGGGAGCGCCCGTTTTGTCCGGCCTGCGGGTATGTCGTTTTCTATGATCCGAAGGTCGCTGTCGGAGTGCTGGTGGAACAGGATGGGAAGGTCCTGCTGGTGCGGCGGCGTTACGATCCGGGGAAGGGGGGATGGGCGCTTCCCGCTGGGTTTGTGGAGATCGATGAGGGGCCGGTTGCGGCCGCGATTCGGGAATGCCGTGAGGAGACCGGGCTCCTCATCCGTATCTGCAGCCTGCTGGATGTCTTCGCCGTGTCTATGGATCCGCGGGGCCCTGCGGTCCTCATCGTATATCAGGGGATCCCCATCGGGGGTTCCCTTCAGCCTGGGGATGATGCGCTGGAGGCCGGTTTCTTCCCTCCCGATGGCCTTCCATCGCCGCTGGTTTTCGCCAGCACACGCCGGGCCCTCTGGCGATGGCGGCGCCAAAAGGGGTTCATCGAGAGGCGGTTTTAGGGAGGGGAGACCTCGGAACATCCAGGGGGCAGGAGAGCCGCTGAAGGCGGCTCTCCTATCTCTCAAAGCTTCTCGCTCTGAGCGGATGGTGAGCCCGGTGGGTTCTTGGCTTCCTCAGGCTGGCTGAAGGGGAGGAAAATGGGGCCCAGGCTGAGTAAGAAAAACAGAAGAAGCCATGGCCCGAGGCGCTCCGTCAGGGACTGCCAGGGCGGTTGGGGTTGCAGGGCGGCTTCCGCCTCAGCCTCCAGGCGGGCCAGAGAGCGCCCCAGGACCCGACGCACCCCGTTCTCGCAGGAGACCCCTCCCGCGTAGGCCTCCAGCAACCGCCGGAGGCCTCCGAGTCCCTCCTGATCACGGATATAGCGAACTGTTGCCCAGGAAAGGGCGTAAGCCTGGGGAGCACGCAAAGGATCGGAGGGGAAATCCCCGCATAAGCTCGCCAGGGAGACGCCCTCCAGGCGGGGCTCCTGAAGAGCCCGCAGCAGGGCTGGATCCGGCCAGCCTTCGTTCAGCAACGCCCAGCCTTCATCCAGCCACGCGGGCAGGGGCTGCCCCCCGGATAGATCGTCCAGGATCACATGGGTGAGCTCATGGGGGATCAGGCGGCGGAGGATTTCCAGACCGGCTCCGTCTGCGGAGGCGATCAGGATCACGGCTCGCCAGCGAGGGCGAGCCTCCCCCCCGATCTCCAGCCCTGCCAGTCGAAACGCCGCCTGGGCCAGTTCGCGATCGGTATACCAGAACAGCTCGATGGGCTCCGATGTTCGATATCCCAGGGGCTCGCTGATTCGCTCCAGGCTCTGACGGGCCAGCTCCAGCACTGCCCGGGCCAGCCCGGGATCCCCCGCATGCCAGTAAAGATGTAGAGGGCCTGAGGAGATCGTGCGCCAGGCTACCCGGTTATCCAGATATCGAACCGTCCGCCGCTCCGTAGACCACCAGCGCCCCTCGTGATCCTGAACTTCCCACCAGAAGGTGAGCGGCACAAAAGGCGGCAAAGGATCCCGGCGGAGATCCCGTTCGTAGGTGATTCGAGACGGGATCTGGGATCCCGGAACCACACGCACTCGCTGGGGGAGTTCGGTGTCGGGGAGGGTGTAGTAAAGAATGGCCTCCATAATGGGGAGAGGGCTTTCGAGCTCCAGGATAAACTGCATGCGCTGACCGAAGGTGTAATCCAGCTCCACTCGGGCCGGAAGCGGGCTCTGAACCTCGAGGGGGGGAGCGATCATCAGAAGCCCCAGAAGCCCCATCGCGATCCACCCTGGGGACCTGGATGCAGAAAACCCGAACTTTATAGGAGAACCTGGAACGCCCAAGACCATCTTCATCCACATTGGCCAGCATAGTTTCGGAAACGTATCGGCTCTCGTCCGGGAGGCGGGCCAACCGGGAAAGCCCCATGGTATGGTAAGGAAACGGATTGCGTTCATCCCCGCAGCCAAGCGATCCACAGGCTGAGGGTGAGCGGGCTAAGCAGGGTGGACAGGAAAATAATCCCGGCGATGGTGCGGGGGTAAACCCCGAATTCCGCCGCCATGACCACGCTGGAGATGGCGGCGGGCATTGCGCTCTCCAGCAGCCCGGCCTGTCGAGCTGGTCCTTCCAGCCCCCAGACAGTAGCCAGGGGGATGGCCACCAGCGGGATGACCATTAGACGCAGGAAGGCCCCCAGACCCATTGCAATCCACCGATCCTCCAGCTGAATATGGGCCAGCTCCAGGCCGAGCACGAGCAGGAGGACGGGGATCGCACCCCGGCTGAGGAGGGCAATCCCGGCTTCCACGGGCTCTGGGAGCATCCATCCGCTGAGGCGCGCCATGGCGGCCAGCAACGCGGCGTAAAAGCTGGGAAGGATCAGCACGGATCTCCATCCCGTTCGGCCGCCGGTGTGCACGGCCATCAGCACCCCAAGCGTATTCAATAGGATATTGTTGGTCATGAAATAAAGCACGGCCCGGGCAAGAGCAGCTTCGCCGAAGGCGCGCTGGATCACCCCTAACCCATAGCTCCCCGCGTTGACAAACATCGCCGTCATCATCAGGGCCGTCCGCTCCGATGCGGAGAACCCCAGGGCGAGGCTGAGTAGAAGCCCCAGACTGCCAGCGAGGAGGGGGATAGAGATCGAGAACCCCAGGAAACGCACCAGCTCCGCCCCGGTAATATCGGAGCGGATGAGGGAGATATACACCAGAGCGGGGTTGAGGATGTAAAAGGAAACACGCGCCAAGGGATGCGGGGGGATCTTCAGCCAGCGCCCCGCCAGCCAGCCCGCCGCGATCACCAGGAGGACTGGCATGAGATCATGAAAAAAGATCTCGGCGACGAGGCGAAGGCTCACCGGCCAATGCTCCTATCGTCAGCGCCGATTGCGCTGCCTGTGATCTCGGTCTTCCGGGTCGGGATCTTCTTTCTCCTCCTCTTCCAATTCCAACTCCTCCAGGCCCAGGTGCTTCCTCTCCCACTCCATCAGCCAGTCCTCCGCTTCCTCCTCTTCAGCCTCCAGATCCAGCTCCAGGAGGGGCATGAGGGTCTCTCCGCCCTCCAGCAGCTCCAGCTCTTCCAGCGCCTCCTCGGCCAGCGTGGCCAGATCCTCATCCTCACCCTGGGCGATCTCCGTCAGGATCTCGCGAGCCCGTGGGCCTCCGATCTCCCCCAGCGCCCAGATCGCCGCTTCTTGGATCTCTGCATCCCCCTCCTGAATCAATCGCTCCAGAAGGGGAACAGCTTGCCGGATCCCGATCTCGCCCGCTGCAACCACGGCCTCATAGCGCACAGCCGGGCTGGGACTGCGCAGTGCTTCCATCACATAAGGTGTCCAGCGGGCCTCGCCGGTTCGACCCATCGCAAAGACCGCGCTGATCCTCATCCGTTCATCTGGATCCGTATAGGCCCGTTCAATCATCTGCGGGAGGTCAGGCTCCAGGGTGTTCCCCAAGGCCTCCAGGGCGCGTCGTCGCACTTCCAGGGGCTCTTCTGGGTTATAGAAGGCCTGACGCAGCGCCTCAATGGCCGGCTGCACGGCGGAGAGCGGAATTTGTTCCATAATGCAGGCATTATAGAAGTAACGCCCCAGGCCGATAGCGGCGCGGGCGCGGACCTCCGGTGCAGGATCTTGTTCAAAGAGCTCGAAAAATCGGCGCATGAGATGAAGATCATGATCCTCATACCACAGCCCATCGATAGCCATCGCTCGCACTTCTGGATCCGGATCGCTCAGGGCCATGCGGAAGACACGACCGAAATCCACTTCTGTGTTCTCTTCGCTGATATCCACCAGGTGGCTTATGATCGCCCGACGCCGGGATGGCGATAGCGTCAGCCAGACCTGGGCGACCCGGGCGAATTCCTCATCGTTTAAATCGGAGAGCCAGTAGAGGCGAGCGATCGAAAGCGGGGTCCCCTCATCCTTCAGATGATTTATCAGGGTCTCCACCGATGGCATCCAGATCCTCCTCTCTTTTTGCGAATTACCACTTGGCTCGGGGGCCTTGAAGAAGCTGTTGGGAGGCTGGTGAGGCGCTTCTGGCGCCTTGTAGACCCCCTGAAGCTCCCACGGACCTATCAACAGCATCTCTTACTAATTTTAACGCATATACTTCACCGATCCCCGGTGCGAAGCCCAGCGAGGTAAGCCTGGAGAGCGCTGAAGGCGGGGCGTGGAACCCCGCGTGTGTCCAGAATGCTGTAGAGCACATTATCGTCCCGTTTCGGTCCGAATCCCTTCGGCCCAAAATCCAGGTTCCACAGGATCGCCATTCGAACAAATCCCCAGTTGCGCATCCGCTCGAACCCTTCCACGATCCAGCGAGCCTGTTTCTCCAGGGAATTATCCAGGGCAAATTCAAACCCCGGCGGTGCGGTTCCATATTCTTCTGCGGATGCCCATCCGAACTCTGTGACGCATAGCGGCTTCGCATCCCTGATGATCTCCCGGTAGCCCCAAAGGGTCGACTTGAAGCTCCAGCTATGATGGGGGTTGTCAAAGGGGCCTCGAAAGCGGGCGGTTCGGGCTTCCGGCAGGAGCGGGGCCTCCTCCGCCAGCACATCCGGGCCAATGTTGTAACCGTTGTGGTGAACCCCCACGCAATCCGCGTAGTTCAAAAAACCCGCCTGCACCATGCCCTGCAGGTAGCGGAAATCATCCACCGCGTTCACCCCGTCGTCGATCCCGGTGGGGGAAAGCGCCCCGCTGATCACCATGATCCCGGGATCCTCCGCCTTGATCGTCGTGTAGGCAACCCGAAGCAACTCCACGTAATCCTCCGGGCGTAGTCCCCGGGAGGTTTGCCATTCCCGTTTCAGGTTCTGTTCGTTCCAGACCTCGATGGCATGGATCCGCCCGCGATGCCGGCGGATCAGTGTCCGGAGGAAGCGGGCGAGATCCTCCGGCCGGTCCGGCGGTCCGCGGATCCCGCCTTCCCGACGGCTCCACTCTGGAGCCGTGACCACGCTGAGCACAACGTTCACGTGCTCCCGTTCGGCGACGATCAGGAATCCCTCCAGGATGCCCCAATCGTAGCGGCCGGGCTCCGGCTCGTGCATCGACCAGAGGACCTGCTGCTTCACCCATGGGAATCCCACCTGACGGACCACGCGAAGGGTATCCCGCGGATCTCCCACATATCCGTGCACCTGAACTCCGATGAGAAAAGGCTCGGGATTGGAGCGCGAAGTCGGTGATGGTCCGGGAGAGGCTGTAGGAAGGGCAGAAGGTGTGGGAGAGGTCTTCAGCTGAGGCGCAGTGGAGCGCCAGAGCGCGAAACCCAGGATGCCCATCTCCAGAGCGACCAGGATGACGGCCAGTTGTAGGATCCAGTGGCGAATGGCTCGATTCAACCGCGACTCCTCCTCGGACCGCAAGAATCACGAGGCGGGGGCCGTGGGAAGAGCGGCTGGGCCGCCCGCCCCACGACCCCGAAGCGCTATGCGCGCAAGCCATGCCGGTGGCAGGCCCTTTTCGCACCCGCCCTGCCCGGCGGCGCGGAACGGTTTAACGCCCCCCCATCACCTGATGCAGCGTCTCACAGGCGGGGCAGGAGCCGTCCGGCCGGATGATCGCGTAGCCGGCCATGGGATCCGCCCCGTAGTTCTTGAAGTCCACATTCCAGATGATCATCAATCGCACCTTCCCGCTCTGAGCCGAGAGTTGCGCAGCCCGGGCCAGCCATTCCGCCTGCTGCTGAACCGTGACGTCCTTCGCCCAGGCGAAGGAAGGTGCCACGGCTTCCAGAGGCGGGTATCCGTCATCCGAAAGATACCCCAGCTCCGTGAAGCATAAACGACGAGCGCCCCCGAAGGCATTCCAGTATGTGTTCACCATCCCCCAGAAGTAACGCGTGTAGTAATTATCCCGGGGATCGCCGCTGGTCCAATCCGGCGGGACGATCCCTTCGTTATAGTGGACGCCGATGCAGTCGGCGTAGTTCGCTGCGCCCGCCGCCGCCATCCCCGCCACATAGCGATCATCGTTCCACACCCGATGGGAGCCAAAAGCGCCCTCCGCACCGGTCGGGGCGGGGGCCCCGCTGATCACCATGGTCCCCGGGTTGCGGCTCTTGATGGCGCTGTAAGCTCGCCGCAGCATATCGGTGTAGCTCGCGGGATCGATGTGGCCGGTCGGCCACTCCCGGTCGATGTTCTGCTCATTCCAGACTTCGATCCCGTCGGCTCCCAGGGCGGCCACGCCACCCAGGAACTGGGCGAAAGCGTCGAAGTAACCCGGATTGGGGGCCCCCATCTGTTCGGGGAAGCCAACAATCCCCAGGAGGATCTTAAAGCCATTGGCGTGGGCCTGCTGGATCAGCCCGGCAACGCTGCTCGGATCCTGGCCCGGGGACCAGCGGACCTGGCGTTTGACCCAGGTCATGCCGGCGTAGCGCATGAGATCCGGCCGGGAGAAGCTGTCCACATGGCCGCCCAGCTCAAAGCCGCCGCCGATGGGGCGAGGACGCGGTGTGCTGGTGGGGCGAGGCGTCGGGGTGGGGCCCGGCGTGGGACTGGGCCCCGGGGTCCGTGTAGGCCCGGGAGTGCGGGTGGGGGTCAGGGTGGGCATGGGGGTTCCCGTCGCCACCATCCCGGTGGTCTCCCCCTGCGCCTTCTCGCTGGGACCTGCGCGCAGGATCAGCGCGATATGGAAGGGGCCCTTCGCTTCCCCGGGCGGGGACCATTCCGCGCGTCCATCGGCCAGGGGGCGGGCGATCTCAGCCACCACCTGGCCGTCCGGCCCGGTGATCCGCCAGACCCATTCCATCGCAGAGAGACCCGGAGCCTGGCCGCTCTGGCGATAGGCTTGCAGGGCCTCTACGGTGCCCGGCGCGGTGCCTCCACTGAGCAGCCCTCGCAAGGTCAGCCCCCGGAGCCGATACGTCTGGATGAGGGACAGCTGGCGATCGAGAAGGCCGGTCGTGGGCATCCAGACGGTGTGGAGATGCCCCGCTTCGTCGACATATTGATACCGATACACACCCGCCTCGGCCAGGAACTGAAGATCCTGAGCGGCGGTGATGGGAGCGAGGGTGAGGGTGATGCCCGCGGTGAGGGTCAGCGGACCGGCGGACTCCAGCCGGCCCAGATGGGCGAGGGCTTCATCAAAGGAAACGAGCCGCGCGCCCGCAGGGCCCAGATCCACGGCCAGGCCCGGCCCCACCAGCTGCAGCTGATAGCGGTTCACCTGGCCGATCAGCCACCGCACGCTTTGCTCGACCAGCCCGCCGGGCATATATGCGATGGGGTCATCCGGGGCTTCCACGTAGAGGACATCCGCGAGGCGGCCCAGTTGCTTCCAATCGTAGCCGCCGGTGAGGAAATGCCCTCGCTCTCCGGGCAGGGGAAGGGGAGCCGCGACAGCCAGCACCTTCCCCTGCTCGTGGAGGGCCTGGCCGAGCCGGCCAAGGAAGTCTATGAAGGCGTGCTGCTGGTCCGCTGGGAGGCCGCGATAATCGACCAGGACGCCGTTATAGTTGCGGGCCTGGAGGATGTTCAGGATTTCCTTAATATGAGCCTGATAGACCGCGGGATCCGCCAGCAGGGCGGCCAGGGCTGCCGTGTTAGGCGCTCCGCCCGGGAGGTAGTTCCGCACCAGCAGCCACGTGACATTGCGCCCCTGGGGATCTGGCGGTGGAAGGGCGTTCTCATCTCCCATCAGGCGGCCGCCCAGGCCCAGGGTGAGTCCCGCCACACTCACCTCATTCACGACCTCCAGGGTCCGGGCATCCGGGGCGATCCCCGCTTCCTGAATTGCTCCAAAGGCGGGAATAGGAATCTGAGCGGCCGTGACAAGGACATACTGGGGGGTAGCGCGAGTTTCGCCGCTCAGAAGCCCCTGGGATTCCTCTCGCTCCCCGCCCAGCCATGTCCACCCCTGTCCGGTCCAGCCCCACAGATCCGCGATCGTCCACGGCTCGAGACCATCCGGGATATACACCGTCATGCGCAGCGGCGTGCGGACCTCGCCGCAGAAGCGCAGCCGGTAATACGGCGCGACCGGCTTCAGGGTTGGCGGCAGGCGGGTCAACGCTTCCCGCAGCGGAGCGTCCGGCTCCGCCAGCGGCCAGACGGCCACCCGCACGCTCTGAGCGGGATCGGCAGGGGCGAGCTGGAAGGTGGGGCTCTGGAAGGGCTGCTGGGCCGTGGCGGTTTCACAGGCCGCCTGGGTGGACTGAACCCACCACAGACCCACTCCGAGCAGGGCCAGGATCGCCACCGCGCCCAGCCCAAGGATCCATTTCCACGGGGAGGATCCGCCCGGGGAAAGGCGCGTTCTCGGACGTGCAAGCGTCATTCGGCCTGACCTCCTGGTGGAGTTGGAGTAGCAAACGATGGAGGGGGTGGAGGCCGGATGGGCCGCTGAAGGCGGCCCGCCTGGCCTCATCGCTCTTTTCTCCGCCCTCTTTGAGAGCGGCATGGGACCCCTTCGGTGTGCCCTGCATCCCCAAGAGCCCTCAGGGGATCCACTGCGTATCTCCTATTTTAACCCAACTCACCGGGTGTCGGCTTGCGCGATGATATCCATGGCTCCCCGTATGGGTGGGGTTCTGGGGGATGGGGGCAGCCCGGTCGACCGCTACCTCCCCCTCCTCACTTATGGGGCTTCGAGCGGGTGATCATGGCTCCCGTCCCGCACGGCGGGGCTCGCGACGCCGGAGAGGGGTGCGGTAGGGGGGGAGATCCAGGGTGATCACGGTCACCCGCGTCTCATCGCTCAGTCGCGCGGCGATCCGCGCGTCCAGATGTTCCAGCGGAGTTGCGGTGGTGATCACCGTGGGCGCGCCCGCCAGATAGCGATAATTCAGGAGCTGATACAGTTTCTCCCGCGCCCATGGGGTGGCGCTCTCGGTTCCCAGATCGTCCAGCACCAGGAACGGTGCCCGTTTCACCTCGTCAAAGCGCTGGTCGTAGGGCTGATCGCTTTTCGGGTGGAAAGCGGCCCGCAGCCAGTCCAGGAGATCTGGCACCCCCACGAAGAGGGCAGGGATCCCCCGGGAGGCGACGACGTGGGCGATGGCGGCGGCCAGATGGGTCTTGCCGGAGCCATAGGGGCCGGCCAGGACCAGCCAGCCATGGGGGTCCTCGGCGTAAGCCCGGGCCATCCGGACGGCTTCCCGCAAATTATCCCGCTCGCGGGGGGAGAGCTCTGGCCGATCGCGGAAGGTTTCGAAGGTCATTTCCCGTAGCAATGGAAGAAGATTGAGATCCGACCCGGTGGAAGGCGTGCCCTGCCGGAAGTCCGGGGCGAGGATTACGATGATTTCCACCAGGCGGGGATCCTGAAGCCGGGAGCGCAGGCGAGGCTCGAGGGCTTCCATGGAAAGGTTGGTCGTGATCACGGTTGGGAGACGAGCGTTGTAGCGCCAGTCCAGAAGCTGGAACAGTTTCTCCTGGGCCCAGGGCGTGCTTTGCTGAGCGCCCAGGTCATCCAGGATCAGCACAGGGGCTTCTCGCAGCTCCCAGAACCGCTTCTCATAGGAGCTTTCGGATTCTGGATGGAAGGTCGCCCGCAGTTCGTCCAGGAGATCCGGCACATGGATGAAGAGGGCGGGCACCCCTCGTTCCAGGAGGCGATGGGCGATGGCCGCGGCCAGGTGGGTTTTGCCGCATCCGGTTCCCCCGCGAAGCACCAGCCAACCCTCCGGGTGTTCCGCGAAGGCTCGTGCCCGTTCCCAGGCCCGCCGGACGCTTCGAGCCTGGTCCGGAGGCAGTCCCAGCCCATCGGGGAGGAAAGTCTCAAAGCGCTTGTCCTGGAGCACCCGCAGGGGGCTGGCGGAGCGGATCCGCTGGCGGAGCTCGCCCGCCTGCCGCTCGGCCTGGCATACACAGAGCACCGCTCGACCGAACAACGGATGGCCGGGGGGCACATCGTAAGAGACATATCCCAGCCCCCCGCAGTAAGGGCAGGCCTCCGGGCCTGCCTCAGCGGGGAGGGCAGCCCCCGCTTCCGCGCGGGTCGCTCCAGGAGCCGGCGATACGGGAGGAGAGGTCCCGGGAACAGGAGGAGAGGGTTCGCGGTGCACCGCCTCTTCCCCCCGGCGGTCCTGTGGCTTCCCCTCAACGCCGGAGCTTTTTCCACGACTCGACAACACGTCGCCGATGTGTTTCATCCATCCCTCCAGCCTCCCGACCTTCTATAGCCCATCGTTCCAGGATCCGTCGGACATAGGACCAGCGGCGGATGTTGCGGGAGACCGCGATCCGGATGGCTTCCTCGATCCATTCCGCCGGGTAGGTCTTCGCGGCTTCTTCCAGCTCCTGAGCGATCAGCGGGGTCAGCAGCCCGATATTCTGCTCATAAAGCGCGAAGAGATTGGGGCGATCGGCCACCAGCACTGCTGACTCCCCCAGATCCAGACTGGAAGGGCGATCCCCCCGGCGGATGGCTTCGTAAGCCATGCGCCCCCTGGGGGTGTTGAGGAAATATAGATCATCGGTCCGCCCGTCCTCCTCCAGGCGGACGTGCAGGAGCGTCCCTCGAGCCACGGCCCGGTTCAGGCTCTCCCGGATCTCAGCGGCGGAGAGCGCGTTTGTCAGGGCGGGATCCGTTTCCAGTTCCGATCGCCGGACGTAGCGCAGGGGCCCGCTCCGGCGAGCCAGGTGGTAGAGGCAGGCCAGCGTGACCCGCAGTTCCCCGGGGTGCTCGATCTGGGGGAGCAATTCCGTGAAGAAGACTTCTGGGATCGGCACCATGCGGGCCCTGCCCGAGGGAAAGCCGGAGAACGGTTTCTGTTCCCTCTGGGTCTTCACAGCCGGATCTCCTGCTTATGCAGGTCGATGAACTGAGCTTGAGAGGGCCGGAAATACAGCTCGATGGTCCCCAGCGGGCCGTTCCGGTGTTTGGCCACAATGATCTCCGCGATGTTCTTGCGGTCCGTATCTGGATTATAAATCTCATCCCGGTAGATGAAGATCACCACATCCGAATCCTGCTCAATGCTGCCGCTTTCGCGGAGATCCGCCAGTATCGGGCGCTTATCGTGGCGCTGTTCGACAGCGCGGGAAAGCTGGGAGGCCGCCACCACCGGGATGTTGAGCTCCCGGGCCAGGCTCTTCAGCGCGCGGGAGATGTAAGAGATCTCCTGCACCCGGTTCTCCGCCCGGATATCGGCGGTCATCAGCTGCAGATAGTCCACGATCAGCATATCCAGTCCGTGCTCGGCGTAAAGCCGGCGCGCTTTCGCCCGCAGCTGCATGGCGGAGATGGCCGGCGTATCATCGATCCAGATGGGCAGCTCCGATAGCGTGCTCACGGCGTGGACAAAGCGCGGCCACTCGTCCTCCCGTAGCTCTCCCAGACGCAGGCGCTGCCCCTCGATCCCGGTCTCCTGAGCCACCAGGCGATGGACGACCTGTTCAGCGGACATCTCCAGGGAGAAGATGGCGACCCGCTGCCGGTAACGTTTGGCGGCGTTCAGGGCGAAGGAGAGCAGGAGGGAGGTTTTGCCCACTCCCGGCCGGGCGGCCACGATCACCAGATCCGAGCGCTGCAGGCCCCCCAGCAATCGATCCAGATCCCGGAACCCGGTGGGAATCCCCAGGGGCTCCCCGCGATGTTCGTAGAGATACTCGATGTGCTCGTAATAGGTTCGCAGGAGATCCCGGATGGACTGGACATCGCGGATCAGGCGACGCTGGGCCACGGCGAAGAGGGCGGCTTCCGCCCGGTCCAGCAACTCATCTACATCGCCGTGGGCATCCTCGTAGGCCATCCGGGCGATCTGGGATGCGGCCTCCAGCAGGCGTCGGCGGATCGAATCCCGTTCCACCAGGCGAGCGTAGTCCATCGCGTGCACTGTGGTGGGAACCCGCGCGGCCAGGCCGATCAGGAAGCCCCGCCCGCCGGCTTCCTGGAGACGTCCCTGGCGCTCCAGCTCATCGGCCACCGTGACCGGGTCGATCGCCTCCCGGCGATCGTGCAAGGCCAGATAGGCCTCCCAGATCCAGCGGTGTTTTTCCAGGAAGAAGTCCTCCGGCCGCAACATCGTCGCCAGCGTATGCATGAGCTCTGGATCCAGGAGCACAGCGCCCAGGACCGCCTCTTCCGCCTCCAGGTTATGAGGCGCCAGGGGGACCTGTTCCACTTGCTCGAGATCAGGCATCCGCGATGCCTCCTTCTATGATTTCGTGGAAGATCATCTCTGTTGCTTGGCGAGGGTGATGACAGCCAGCTGGTTCCCGGCGCCCCGTTTCTGCGCGCCGATGAGGCGCCGGGCACCGGAGACCCCATCCGCAGGAGCAGATGGCTGTGGGGGGCACAGGCTGCCTGAAGGCCCGCGGTGGCGTCACTCTAAAATATACCATTAGCATACACCATAGCACCTCGACAGTCGCCACCGTCCGCGCCCCCCACCGATGGCCTCGAAGGGGAGATGACCGCTTCGCCCGCAGGAGTTCGGACGGATCCGCCCATACGGTCCGGCCGAGCCCGGACGGCGCGGGTAAGGTCGGGGTGGGCATGGACAGCGGGCTGGTCAAAGACAGAGCATGAGGGTGGAAAGCGAGGAGGGGGAACCCGGGTTCCCCAGTGGGAAGGGTCTGGCCGGTTGCGGACTCGAAATGGGGCCCTCCCCGCCACGGTGAGAAAGAGCTTTTTCCCTGCGGTCAACCTGTCCCCGGAGCCCTCAGGCGGAGGCCCGCCGCGTCCGGGTATGGAGATAAAGGTTCATCAGACACTATCCGGGCGGCAGGGCAAATGTTATTCCTCCCCGGCTTCCCCCAGATCATCCAGGTCGAGGGATTCAATCAGGTCGCGGAAGGGGGATTCCTCTAGCTTGGCCTCGGGGCTTTCGAGGCTTTCGCTTTCGATTTCCTCTTCGCGCGGGTTGACTCCCGCCCGTTCCATTACATCTTCGTCAACGTAGATGGGGACCCTGGCCCGGACTGCGAGGGCGATGGCGTCGCTGGGTCGGGAATCGATCTCCAGACGCCGGGAATCCATCTGGATCACAATGCGGGCGTAGAAGGTGTCGTTGCGGAGGTCATTGACCACCACGTAGAGGACAGTCCCCCCCATTTCGGTGATGACGTTCTTCAGCAGATCGTGGGTCAGGGGGCGGGCGACTTCGATCTGTTGCAGCTCGATATTGATGGCCTCCGCCTCATAGGGGCCGATCCAGATCGGAAGGTAGCGATCGCTCTCCCGTTCCCGCAGGATGATCACCCGGTGCTGGGACATCAGGCTGGCGCGGATGCTGTCGATCACCACTTCAATCATCGGAGCCTCCCCCGGTTCCATCCACCGACGCCGTCCGGCTTCTTACTCTTTGATTATACCACCGAGGTCAAGGGCCGCGTATCGCCAGCGGGGCGGCTTTGGGTTAGGGCGGAAGAGGGGCAAAGGGTCAGGGTGAAGGCCCTCCTACCGGAGGGGTGCCCATCGAAACCAGCAGGAGCCGCTTGGGATGCGTCGAATGAATTCGACCTGGGGGGCCTCTGGCCGGTGGCCGGCCTTAGGGCGTCGAATGAATTCGACCTGGATAGGCCTTCGGCCCATGGCCGGCCTTCGCCGGCCAAAGAAAGCCTCTCGCGTTGGCGCAGGCCGACGCGGGGCGCGGAGCGCCTTGCGAGGCCGATTTCCAATCGGCGCAAACGGCCTTTCGCTCGGACTTTGTCGGTGAGGCGAACGTATCACACACTTAGAAACAGACATCAAGGATGGGGGTGGAATCCAATGTCCGTTTTGGAGCTGGATGGTGAGCACCTGACCCTGGAGGATGTGGTGGCCGTCGCTCGGGAGCGGCGACCGGTGGCGCTGGCCCCGGCCGCCTGGGCGCGGGTCCGGCGCAGCCGGGAGGGGGTGGTGCGGCTGCTGGAACGGGGCGCAGTGGTTTACGGTGTGACCACGGGATTCGGACATCTGCGAAACGTTCGAATCTCCCCCGAGCAAGCATCTCAGCTTCAGCACAACCTGCTCCAGAGCCATGCGGTGGGGGTGGGCCCCGAGCTCTCCGAAGAGCAGGTCCGAGCGATGATGGTAGCCCGCCTGAACACCCTGGCTCGAGGCTACTCTGGAGTTCGCCCTGAGGTCCTTCAGCTGCTGGTGGAAATGTTAAATCGGGGGGTCCATCCAGTGGTCCCCGCCCAGGGCTCTCTCGGGGCCAGCGGCGATCTGGCCCCGCTGGCCCATATGGCGCTGCCCATGATCGGGCTGGGGGAGGCAATGGTGAACGGCCGTCGCATGCCAGGGGCGGATGCGCTATCCGCCGTGGGATTGCAGCCGTTGCGCCTGGAGGCCAAGGAGGGATTAGCGCTGATCAACGGGACGGCCTTCATGGCCGGGCTGGGTGCGCTGATCACCTATGATGCGGAGGTCCTCGTGCGGACCGCGGATATCGTAGGAGCAATGACCCTCGAGGCGCTGGAAGGGTCTGCAATGCCTTTCGACGAGCGCCTCCATCGCGTGCGCCCGCATCCCCGTCAGATGGATTGTGCGGCTTTCCTGCGGCAGCTGGTGGAAGGAAGCGAATTGCTGAGCGATCCTCGAAACCCCTCGCGGGTGCAGGACGCGTATTCCTTGCGCTGCATGCCGCAGGTGCATGGCGCCGTGCGGGATGTGGTGGCGTATGCCCGCTGGGCCCTGGAAATCGAACTGAACAGCGCCACGGACAACCCGTTGATCTTCTGGGAGGAAGGGGAGGAGGAGCCGACCGTGCTTTCCGGCGGCAACTTCCATGGGGAGCTGATCGCCCTGGCGATGGACTACCTGGCCATCGGGCTGGCGGAGCTGGCCAACATCTCCGAGCGGCGGTTGAACCGCTTGCTGGATCCGGCGGAGAACGAGGGCCGCTATCCGCCTTTTCTGGCCCTGGAGCCGGGCCTGCATTCCGGATTCATGCTGGTGCAGTATACGGCGGCAGCCCTGGCTTCGGAGAACAAGGTGCTCGCCCATCCGGCGAGTGTGGACACGATTCCTTCCTCCGCGGGCACGGAGGACCATGTGAGCATGGGAGCCACGGCGGTGCGCCATGCGGAGCTGGTGCTGCGCAACGCGCAGCGGGTGGTGGCGGCCGAATGGTTCGCCGCAGGCCAGGCGATCGATCTGCGCCAGCAACAGGCCGGGCGCCCCCTGCGCATGGGCAGGGGGACGGAGGCTGCCTACCGGGTCCTCCGTCAGCATATCCCTTTCCTGGCCGGGGATACGGTGCTGGCGCCGTGGATGGAGCAGGCTTACCGGCTGGTGGCCGGAGGGGCTGTTCTTCACGTGGTGCGGGAGGCCCTGAATACAGCTTAAAACAGGTGGCTTTTATTTGAACGGTCGCCTTTTGTTGCGATGCCTCCATGAGCCCGTTATAATTCCACGTGACCGGTTCTAGCCCGGAAAACCCTCCGGAAGCCTCCGGTTCCGGCGATGGGCGGAGGAGATCCATCGCTTGAAGGAGCCGCTTCTGGCAGGAATCGGGGAGGCCGGCGATTCTGGTTCTGGAGGGAATGATCGGTGCGGATCACGACGGAGACCCTTCCGCAGCGCCAGGTGGCGTTAACCATTGAAGTCGACCCGGAGCGCGTGGAGAAGGCGATGCGCCAGGTGGCCCGGCGCTTCGCCGAACGGTATGACATCCCCGGTTTCCGCCGGGGCAAAGCTCCATATGAAATCGTGGTCCGGACCTTCGGCCGTGAGGTGATCTTTGAGGAAGCGGTGGAGGTCCTGAGCCAGGAAGTCTACCGGGAGGCCCTGGATCAGCTGGGCCTGGATCCCTACGGGCCGGGCCAGCTGGAACGGGTCGATCCGGAACCCCTGACGTTCCGCGTGATCGTCCCCCTGAAGCCGGAGGTCCGGCTGGGGGATTACCGATCCATGCGCCTGCCCTACGAACCGCCGGAGCCAACCGCGGAAGAGGTCATGGAGGTCCTCGAGCGGTTGCGACGGGATCACGCGATTATCGAGCCGCTTTCGGAGGGAGTGGCGGAGCCGGGGATGATGGTCACGGTGGCTCTGCAGGCAAGGGATGCGGAAGGGAAGATCGTTCTGGAAGATGAGGTCTCGTTCGTGCTGGGTCATGAAGAGCCTCCTCTGCCCGGGCTGGCGGAGCGGATCGCGGGCATGGCCTTAAATGAGAAGCGGCAGTTTGAGTTGCCCTGGCCGGGAGATGAATCCCGTGTGCTCCAGGTGGAGGCTGTCCTCACCGGGATTGCACGGTATTTTCTCCCGGATCTTGATGATGCCCTGGCCCAGACCATTGGCGAGTTCGAGACCCTTGAGGAATTGAAGGCGAAGATCCGTCAGGATCTCGCGGCCCACAAGCGCCGTCAATACGATGCGGAGTATGCCGAGCGCGCGCTGGAGGCGCTGGTGGATCAGGCGGAGGTGGAGTTCCCCCCGCAGATGCTGGAGGAGGAGATTAACGATCTGCTCGAGGATCTGGAGCGATCCCTCCGACGGAGGGGGAAGGATCTGGAGAGCTATCTGAAAGAGCGGAATCAGACGATGGAGGCGCTGCGGGAGGAGCTCCGGCCTCAGGCCGAGCGCCGGATTCGCCGGGGGCTGGTCCTCTACCAGCTGGCCCAGGAGGAAGGGCTCTCCGTCCCCGAAGAAGCGGTGGAACAGGAAGCCCAGGCCCTCCGCCAGCGGGTCCAGGCCTCTGAGGAGGCCTGGAAGAACCTGGAGGCGCAGGTCTCTGCAACGATTCGATCCCGGCTTCTGGCCCGCCGGGCGCTGGAGCGCCTGGTGGAGATCGTCCGGGGCGACGTGGAGGTCACGGCGGAAGCCGAGCTCACCAGTGAGGCGGAAGCCCCTGTGGTGGAGCGGGCCTCCACTTCGGGAGCCCCCAAATAGGCCGTGGGGTTGGGGCGGGCCAGGTCGCTTGGCAGGTCTGAGCCCCGCAGGGACGTTTGAGCAGCTCTTTGAGTTCCGTGCAGCGCGGGAAACTGAAAGGAGGCTGGTGATGGCCCGAGAGGGATGGCCGGAGATGCTGATTCCGATGGTGATCGAGAACACGGGGCGCGGCGAGCGCGTTTATGATATCTACTCGCTGCTCCTGAAGGAGCGGATCATCTTCCTGGGAACGCCGATCACGGATCAGGTGGCCAACCTGGTGGTTGCTCAGCTGCTCTATCTGGATCGGGAGGACCCGGAGGAGGAGATCCGGCTTTACATCAATTCGCCCGGTGGGTTGATCTATCCGGGCCTGGCGATCTACGACACGATGCAGCAAGTGCGCGCGCCGATCTCTACGATCGCCGTGGGCTGGACCGCCAGCATGGCCACTGTGCTCCTGGCGGCGGGGACGAAAGGTCGGCGCTTTGCCCTGCCGCATGCGACGATCCATATGCATCCGGCCGGCGGCGGCGCCCATGGCTATGCTCCCGATGTGGAGATCCAGTATAAAGAATTGATGCGCATGCAGAACCTGATCTTTGAGTTGCTGGCTCGCCATACCGGCCAGCCGGTGGAGCGCATCGCCGATGATTTCGACCGGGATTACTACATGTCGGCGGAAGAGGCCGTCAAATACGGGATCATCGACGAGGTGCTCAAGCCGCCGCCGCACAAGGAGCTCCCGCCGCTGCCGACCCAGGCGGTCGCCACCCCGGATGGCCGCAAGGAGTGAGGGATGCAACGCGCGCGCAGGGAGGCGCCTCGTTGCTCCTTCTGCCGACGGGATCCGGACGAAACGGGCCGGCTCCTCGCAGGCCCGGAGGGGGTTTACATCTGCGAGGGCTGCGTGGAGACGAGTTATCGCCTCCTCCGGGGAGAGGGCAGGGATGCCTGCCCCTCCCCGGGTTCCCCCCATCGCCTTCCTTCCCCGCGCGAGATCTACGCCTATCTGGATCAATATGTGGTAGGGCAGGATCGGGCCAAGCGGGTCCTTTCCGTGGCGGTTTACAACCACTATAAGCGGATCGCCAGTGGAGGACGATGGGAGGATGTGGAGATCGAGAAAAGCAACATCCTGCTCATTGGCCCCACCGGATGCGGCAAGACCCTGCTGGCCCGCACCCTCGCCCGTTTTCTGGACGTCCCCTTCGCCATCGCCGACGCCACTTCGTTGACGGAAGCCGGTTATGTAGGGGAGGATGTGGAGAACATCCTCCTCCGGCTCATCCAGGCGGCGGATTACGATGTGAAGCGGGCGGAGAAGGGCATTGTCTATATCGATGAGATCGACAAGATCGCCCGCAAATCCGGCGATAATCCCTCCATCACCCGCGACGTCTCCGGCGAGGGCGTGCAGCAGGCCCTGCTGAAGATCATCGAGGGCACGGTTGCCAATGTTCCCCCCCAGGGCGGCCGCAAGCACCCGCATCAGGAGTTCATTCAGATCGATACCACCAACATCCTTTTCATCTGCGGCGGCGCCTTCGAGGGGCTCTCGAAGATCATCGCCGAGCGCCTAGGGTTGCGGGGACATATAGGGTTCCCGGGCGAGGCCAGAGTTCGAGGTCGGGTCTCGCTATCGGAGGCTGAGCTGTTACAGCAGGTGACTCCCGAGGATCTCATCAAGTTCGGGTTGATCCCCGAGCTGGTCGGGCGGCTGCCGGTGGTGATCCCGGTGGACCCGCTGGATCGGGAATCGTTGAAAGCGGTGCTGACAAGGCCGCGCAACGCGCTGGTGAAGCAGTTCCAGCGGCTGTTCGCTCTGGATCATGTGGAGCTGATCTTCACGCCGGATGCGATCGAGGCGGCCGCTGAGGAAGCGATGCGCCTGGGCACGGGCGCGCGGGCTTTGCGATCGATCCTGGAGCGGACCCTGCTGGATGTGATGTATGAGATCCCCTCCCATCCTCAGATCCGCCGCTGCATCGTCACCGCCGAGGCCATCCGGGGGCAGCGGATGCCGCTGTTGCTGAACGAAGCCGGTCAGCTTGTGGAGCTGCGCCGGGCGGCGTAGGGCGCATCCGGAGGCCTGGCAGGCTGCCCGTGAGCGCCCCTGCCCAACCGCGGAACCCGGGGAATTCATGCCGTCCGATAAAAGGTCCTCCGCACAACCTCCAATCCCTCGATAAGGCGATCCACTTCCTCAAGCGTGTTGTAAAGATAGAAGCTGGCCCGGGCGGTCGCAGTGAGCCCCAGGCGTTCGTGCAGGGGCATGGCGCAGTGATGGCCGGCCCGGATACAGATCCCTTCCCGATCCAGGATCGTCGCGATGTCGTGGGGATGCACCCGATCCATCGCAAAGGACACCACGCCCCCGCGCTCGGCCGGGGGAGGGCCAACGATCCGGACGCCCGGGATTTCGCTTAGCCGTTCCATCGCATAGGCCGCCAGCATCTGCTCGTGGCGGTGGATGGCCTCCAGGCCGATGCGGCTCAG
Source organism: Thermoflexus sp. (assembly GCF_034432235.1). Taxonomy (NCBI): domain Bacteria; kingdom Bacillati; phylum Chloroflexota; class Thermoflexia; order Thermoflexales; family Thermoflexaceae; genus Thermoflexus; species Thermoflexus sp. The sequence continues at coordinate 38,626 of NZ_DAOUCJ010000093.1, forward strand.
GTAATCCACCGCCGCGCCCAGGCCGATCGCCTCGGCGATCGCCGGGGTTCCGGCCTCAAACTTATAGGGGAGATCATTCCACTCCGCGCCTTCAAAGGTGACCCGGCGGATCATATCGCCGCCGCCCAGGAAGGGCGGCATGGCCTCCAGGAGTTCCCGCCGCCCCCATAGCACGCCGATGCCGGTCGGCCCACACATCTTGTGGCCGGAGAAAGCCAGGAAATCGCATCCCAGTTCCTGCACGTTCACCGGGATGTGGGGCACTCCCTGGGCTCCATCGACCAGCACGATCGCCCCCGCGGCATGGGCCTTCTCAATAATCGGCCGCAGCGGATTGATGGTCCCCAGCACATTGGACATCATCGTCACCGCCACCAAGCGGGTCCGTTCGGTGATCAGTGCATCCAGGAGATCCAGCCGCAGGCGGCCCTCCTCATCGATCGGGATGTAGCGGATGCGAAGGCCCTTTTCCTGAGCAACCAGGAACCAGGGGACCAGGTTGCTGTGATGTTCCATTTCGGTGAGGAGGATCTCATCGCCCTCCCGGAGAAAAGGACGAGCCCAGGCGTAGGCGACCAGGTTGATAGCTTCCGTGGCGTTCCGGGTGAAGATGATCTCCCTGGGGGAGGCAGCGCCGACGAAGGCGGCGATCTTACGGCGGGCTTCCTCATAAAGGGCCGTGGCCTGTTCGCTCAGCATGTAAACTCCCCGGTGAACGTTCGCATGGGTGGTCCGATAGTATTCGTTCATCGCCTCGATCACCGGGAGCGGCTTCTGGGAGCTGGCTGCGCTATCCAGGAAGACCAGAGGTTTCCCACGGATCGTCTGCTGGAGGATAGGGAAATCCGCCCGGATGCGTTCGACATCCAGTTCTGTTCGCAGCGCCACGCTCTTCATACGGCCCTCCGCAAGGATTCGCACCGATCTCATTTTAACGCGACTCGTTCTCGAACCATCTTCTCCCGGCCGGTTGTAGATAGAGCAGGGGGCTTGGCCGCCCACCCCATTCATTCCAGACCCTCACCCGCGGATGCGGAAGGCCCTCCTAGCGACTCAGGGATCTTCAGAACTCTTCCTCAGGCGGGACGCCCAGCTTGCGGTGAATAATGGCATCCGCCTGGCGTCGGATATCCGGCACCGGGATGCGATCCAGAACCGGAGCGAAAAATCCTTCCACGATCAGGCGGGTGGCGACAGCGCGAGAGAGCCCGCGGGACATCAGATAGAAAAGCTCCTCTTCATTGATCTGCCCCACGGTCGCGCCATGGGTGCACCGCAGGTCATTGGCCATAATCTCCAGGCCCGGGATGGAATCCGCGCGGGCGTGGGGGGAAAGGATGAGATTGCGGTTCGCCTGATAGGCGTCGGTCTTCTGAGCCCCCGGGTGCGCACGGATCATCCCCTGCCATACGGAGCGGGCGCGATCTTTGAGGGCGACCTTGTAAAGCAGATCGCTCTTGGTATAAGGGGCGATATGATCCTGCTCCGTGTCATAATCCGCATGTTGCTGGCCGTCCAGGAAGAAGATGCCCGACATATAAGCGGTAGCGCCACGGCCGATCAGGGCGACCTCCAGGAACGTCTTGGTGATCCCTCCGCCCATCCCGATCACCACCCAATCGAGGGTGCTGTCGCGGTCCACGAAGGCCCGCTCGTGGGTGAAATTCCACATATAGCGTCCCCAGTTCTGGAGGGCGATGTAGGTCAGCCGTGCGTTCTCCTTCAGGTGGATCTCCACAGTTCCGTTATGAAAGGCGGCCCCCACCGCATCGTCGGCCAGGCGCTCATCGATAAAGGTCACCTGCGCGCCGGGCTCCACCACAATCAGGATGCGGGAGAGATCCGTGGGCGCGCCCTGCAACCCGATCACGGCGCGCAAAGGCAGTGGGATCTCCAGATCCCGGGGCACATAGAGGAAGATCCCGTTGCGCCAGAACGCGGCGTTCATCGCCGCGAAGAATCCATCCCCCGGTCGCACGATCTCCCCCAGATAGGGGGCGACCCGATCGGGATGCTCCCGGATCGCGGTCAGCAGATCCGTGAAGATCAACCCCCGGCGCTCCAGCCGTTCGTCCGCCCAGCGAAGCAGAGGACGACCGTTGAACAGCAATAACCCCCCGGCCAGGTCGTCCCGCCGCTCCGGGATCTGCCGCATCTCCTCCGGCGGGGTTGCCCCATCGCTCACGATTACCGTCTCCAGCTCTTCGATGGCCAGAGCCCGGATATCGGTCCGCCGCCATGCCTCATCGTTCGGCCCTGGCTTGGGGGTCTCGCGCAGGATCTGCCAGGCCTCCCGGCGGGCCTGACGGAGCCATTCGGGTTCCTCGCGGGTTTCCAGAAACGCTTCGAACGCTTCGGGGCCAATGCCCCGGGCCTCTCGAAGAAGGTGAGCTTCCGCCATGGGATGCTTGAACCTCCTTGAAGCTTGCGCCCTAAGTGGACATGCGCGCAGGATGCTGAGGGCATCGGATGGGTCTGCTGGGAAGGCGTCAAGCGAAGCCAGCGTTCGCTGGGCGCGGGGCGCCCCGGCCCATCTTTACCGTAGGCCGGAGCGCCGCCGATCGCCCGACCTCCTCCTGCAACCCCGGCAGGATTAACCTACCGAGCCGGACATCTGCAGGCGGATGAGCCGGTTCATTTCCACGGCGTATTCCATCGGCAGCTCCTTCACCAGAGGCTCGACGAAGCCGGTGACGATCATCGCCGCCGCCTCCTCCTGAGGGATACCCCGGCTCATCAGATAGAACAGCTGCTCGTCGCTGATCTTGCTCACCGTGGCCTCGTGGCCGATGGTGACGTTGTCTTCTTCGATCTCCATATATGGATAGGTGTCGGAGCGGGAGATCTCATCCAGGATCAGGGCGTCGCAGTTGACGCTGACTGTAGCCCCTTCGGCGCCCGGGTAAACCCGCACCAGACCCCGATAGGAGGTGCGTCCGCCGTCCTTGCTGATGGACTTGGAGATGATGCGGGAACGGGTGTGCGGCGCCGCGTGGATTGCCTTCCCGCCCGCGTCCTGATGCTGGCCACGGCCCGCAAAAGCGATCGAGAGGATCTCCCCACGGGCCCCCGGCTCCATCAGGTAAACGCTCGGATACTTCATCGTCACCTTGGACCCCAGGTTGCAGTCGACCCATTCCATCACCGCATCCCGGTAAACCACTGCCCGCTTCGTCACCAGGTTGTAGACATTGGTGGACCAGTTCTGAATCGTGGTGTAGCGGACGCGAGCGCCCGGCTTGACGATGATCTCCACCACCGCGCTGTGCAGGGAGTCCGTGGTGTAGATCGGCGCGGTGCAGTTGTGCACGGCGAACCCGCGCACCAAGTAAGAGTTGGGTTCCTCAACATCCAGGTTGAAGACGAACCCGTCATAAGGAACCCGTCGGATGGCCTTGATCGGGACCAGGAAGTAATCCCCGGCGTCGCGAACCTCCCCCATGCGCCGCCCGTGCGTCCAGGTGATGATGAACTGGTCCCTGCGGCGGATCGAACGACCCCGAATGTCATCCGGGCCTCCCTTGCGGACTTGGATGCTGGCGTAGATCCCCTGGCGGGCCAGCAGCTCCTGGATCTGCCGGGCCAGCGTCTCCGAAGCCGTGGCGATCCGGCGCAGCTCCCCGGAGCGCCGCAGCGAGCGGTTCCCATCCCCCGCGAAGTAGGCCTCCAGGAGAGGGGCCACCTGCTCCGGCGGCAGCGCCATGATCGCCTCGCTCAGCTGCTTGTTCGCGGCGCCCTTGCCCGCATGCTCCAGGCAGAACTCCATCAGCTCCCGGGAATATACGGAGATCGTGACGGCATGCTTGCCCCGGATGTGGACCACCTGGGGCTTCTTCCCCGTCACCTGCTGGATGAGGCGCTTGACCTCCTCAATCGCATGGACCTCATGCTCGCCGAAGGAGAAGGCGACCACTGGCTGGCGAAGCGTCTTGTGAACGTATGCGGAGCCTTCCGCCAGATAGTAGCCCAGCAGCCGCAGAAGCTCCGGCGTGAAGGCCGGATGATAGCCCTCTGCCTGGACTTTCGGGAAGACCAGAAAGTCCCCTTCCCGCAGATCTCCAGCCGGCACATACATGGGCCGGGCCTGGAGCAGGCGGCGGGTATCCACCTCAGGCCGCCATCCGTTGCGCGGCCGCCGTCGGACCAGGACGTCCTCCCGGCGCACGACCAGAACGGGATGCTCGGGAGTCAGCCGGAAGGTGTTATAGCGGGAGACCGGCTGGATCTCGATGAGATCTCCTCGATACGGTCGGACCATCACCGCGCGCACCTTCGCCTTGCGGCCGGTCTCGGTGACCACGAAGTCCCCTGGCTTCACCGCCTCGATGTTCACCCAGCGGTCGCCTGTGCTCACCTGTTCCCCAGCCGGTAGACAGCCCTCCACATAATGCACGAACGCCCCTTCCTCCGCGATGATCAGCGTCCGCTCGAACTGCCCCACGTTCTGGGCGTTGATGCGGAAGTAGGCCTGGAGGGGCAGATCCACGTGGACCCCGGGCGGCACGTAAATGAAGGAGCCGCCGGACCAGACGGCGGAGTTCAGGGCGGCGAACTTGTTATCATCGGGCGGGACCACCGTGCCGAAATACTCCCGCACCAGGTCCGGATACTCCCGCACCGCCGTATCGGTGTCCACGAAGATCACACCCAGCTTGCGCAGATGCTCCTGGAGGTTGTGATATACGACTTCGGACTCATACTGTGCGCCCACCCCGGCCAGGAACTTGCGCTCCGCCTCGGGGATCCCGAGGAGCTCGAAGGTGCGCCGGATCTCCTCGGGCACTTCGTCCCAGGAGCGGCTCTTTTTGTCCGTGGGCTTGATGTAGTAGTAGATGTCATCGAAATTGATCCCTGAGAGATCCGCGCCCCATGTGGGCATGGGCTTGGCGAGGAAGATCTCCAGGGCCCGCAGGCGGAACTCCCGCATCCAGTCCGGCTCCCCCTTGAGCCAGGAGATCTCCTCCACGATCTCCCGGGAGAGGCCCTTGCGGGCCTTGTAAACGTAACGCTCGGGCATCGAGAACCCGTATTTATACGTGCCCAGCTCGCTCAGATCGAAGGTCTCCGCCGCCATGATCCCTCCCTTCCTTATGCCGTGGGTTGCTCGGCGAACTGTTCCCGCAGCCACTCGTAGCCTTTCTCCTCCAGCTCCAGGGCCAGCTCCGGCCCGCCGGAGGCCACGATGCGGCCGTTATACATCACGTGGACGAAGTGGGGCTTAACATAGTTCAGGATCCGCTGGTAGTGGGTGATCAACAGGATCCCCATGTGAGGGCCGAAGATCCGGTTGATCCCCTCGGCCACCGTGCGCACCCCGTCGATGTCCAGCCCCGAGTCCGTCTCATCCAGGATGGCCATCTCCGGCTGGAGCACGGCCATCTGGAGGATCTCCAGGCGCTTCTTCTCGCCGCCCGAGAAGCCGTCGTTAACATAGCGAGCGGCGAAGGAATCCTCCAGCCCGAGCAGGGCCAGCTTCTCCCGAAGGAGTTTCCGGAACTCCGGGATCGGAATCCCCTTGTCTTCCGGGTTGAGACGCTTGCGGCGCTCATTGAGGGCGGTGCGCAGGAAGTTCGCCACCGTGACCCCGGGCACCGCCACCGGATACTGGAAGGCCAGGAACAGGCCCAGATGCGCCCGCTCATCCGGGGGAAGCTCCAGGATGTTCCGCCCCTTCCAGAGCACCTCCCCCTGCTCCACGGTATAAGCAGGATGCCCCATCAGAACATACGCGAGGGTGGTCTTGCCGGAACCGTTCGGGCCCATCAGGGCATGGATCTCCCCCTTGCGAACCGTCAGGTTCACCCCCCGCAGGACGGGTTTGCCCTCTACCCGAACGTGCAGGTCCCGAATGATCAGCGCATCCTCCATCGTCGCATGACCTCCCGATCGATAGGTGTGGGATCTCTTCCTCTCTTGCCACGCCCTCGTCGGCACAAAGAGGGGAGGAGAAACCGGAGCCAGCGATCGATCTCCTGGGGCAGGGAAGACCCCCGCCTCTGGCTCCCGAACTCAGGCCTTATCTTACCACGCCGATCTGTGTTTGTCAATACTTTTCATAGAAATCAGAGAAATTGACAATGGGAGCGCGGTCCGGTAAGATAGAGAAAGAGCCGTCCGGGGCGGATGAAAGCCTGGAAGTCCTATCCGGGCTCTAAGGCAGGAAACTCTTGGTCGGGCAACGGAGTAGGAGAAGGAGCGGGCGATGAGCCAGACCCGTCAGCAAATCCTGCAGCGTTTAAAGGAACGGGGGCGGATGACTGTCGCTCAGCTCGCGGAAGAGCTGGGGCTGACGCCGGTTACGGTTCATTATCACTTAAATATCCTGCAACGTCAAGGGCTAGTGGATGCCCAGCTGGAGCGTCGGGGTGTAGGGCGGCCCCGGCTGATCTTCTTCCTGCGGGAGGAGGCCCTCTCCCAGTTTCCCCATGGCTATCATCGACTGGCTGCCCGTCTCCTGAACGAATTGAAAGCCCGTTTGCCGGAGGAAGAAATCCACCGCCTGTTCATCGCGATGGCCCGGGAGATCGCGGTGGAACACGGAGAACGGGTGCGGGCCTGTAAGACCCTGGAGGAGAAGCTGGAGGCGCTGGTCGAGCTGCTGGGGGAGGAGGGCTTCTTGGCCCGCTGGGAGCAGCTGGGCAATGAGCTGCGCCTGCATCAATACAACTGCCCATATAACTATGTGGTCCATCACCATCCGGAAGTGTGTGATCTGGATCGCACCCTGATCGCCCTGACGCTGGGAGCCGATGTGGAGCGCTCCAGTTGCATCTTAAGTGGGGATATATGCTGCACCTTCATCATCAAGCCGCAGTCCGGCCCGCTCTCTGTGGAGCTTCCGTCTGGAACCCGCGGATAGGCGGGAGGGGAGACGGGTGGCTCCGCATGTGCGTTTGTGCCTTCCATAACGGCTCGGAGGAGCCATCCGCCCCGGCCTCCAAAGCTCCCAGGAGAACATCCCGAGCCTAATATCAAGGAGGATGCCGATGAGCGAGATGAATCCGAATGCGGCCTCTCCTTCTCCATCCTCGGAATCCCATGAAGAGCTGGTCCAGAAAATCCGGGAGGCCCTCCGGGCGGTGGTGGATCCCGAGATCGGCATGAATGTGGTCCAGCTGGGCCTGATTCGGAACATTGAAATCCAGCCGGACCTCATTCAGATTACCATGATCCTCACCACCCCCTTCTGCCCGGCAGGCCCCTACCTTCTGGAGCAGGTGCGTTATGTGACCGAGCAGGTCACGGGCCGGCCGACGAAGGTGACGCTGAGCATGGAGATGTGGGATCCCTCTATGATGGAAGAGGAAGCCCTGGCGGAGTGGGGATTGTGGTGAAGGAATGGATAGCCGGAGGCAGCTGACCCCTTTTCAAACACGCGCTCAGGGGGCCGGAAGGATCACGCTGCGATCCTCCGGCTGTTTTCCGTTCCACTCGACCGCAGCTCGTTCCCCGGTTTCCAGATCATAGAGCCCAATCCGAAAGGCAGCGGGTCGTATGCCGGCCGGGATCGGGTGGCGATCGATGATCCGATCCCCCGGGCGCCATGCGTCGGCTGGCGCGAGCCCGCCGGCCACCGGTCCATCGGCCTGGCCGATCATCCGCCCCTCCGGGTCAAGGAGGTGAACGAACACTTGCCATCGACGGCCAGGCGCCGCCTCCGCTTCCCAGAGCAGGATCAGCTCTCCAGTTGATCTCTCCACCCGCCAGCCTCGAAGCACAATTCCCCCATCCAGGCGCGGGGCTGGATCCAGCGGGTTGAATCCCTCCTCCCCCGTGGAAGCCTCTCTCACCAGCCAGATGCGATGCAACGGGATCCAGCTCAGATCCTCCCGGAACACATAGATGGCGTGATCCGGCAGCGCATCCCGGAGCTCGTGGAAGCCCATGGGGGACGCTGGCGTGAACCAGTTCGGATAGAGCGCCTCTACTCGCGCGCTCCGCACCCACCCCGCCGGCCGATCTGTCAGATCCGGCCCGCCGTTGATCCGGATATACCAGGCCAGCTGCCGATCGTCCGTGATCAGCACGGCCCCTGCTCCTCCATAGGGATAGGGATCGTAACGGGCTCGGAACCAGCGATAGCCCACGTTGTAAGGCGGGTTCACGAAGATCATGGGGTGCGCTTCCGCTGCCCTAGCGGCCTGGGCCATTCCCCGGAGGATCGTGGTTGCATCCCGGTAATAGCCCAGCGAGCTGGTGAGGAACAGAAAGGCAATCGTCAGCGTGCCTCCCATGATCGCTCCGGCCGCGATACGACCCCATATTCCCCGCTGCCGGGTGCCCTCCAGGACGCCTGCCCAGGCCAGGGCGCTCCAGAGACCGGGGATGAGCAGCATTCGCGGATAGTTCATCATACCGGAAGCGGGACCCCAGAAGATCAGTGCCGGGGCGATGCTGACCCCAAACCCCCAGAACCCCAGGGGGACTGTCCATCGGGGCCGGGCCCATAGGGCCATCCCCACCGTGATCCCGAACCCCAGCCCCAGGAAGGCCCAATCCTCGGGTCGCAGCGCCCGCAGGAGGATCGGTCGGGGCGCGAACAGGGCCTTCCACAGGGCCCCGAAGATCGGCCCCAGAGGATGCAGCCAGCCCTGCATGGCGTAGAGGCTGCTTTCCAGGGTGAAGAGGGGCAGGGCCAGGACACCCGGGTCGCCCCGGGGAAGGGTGCGCCAGAACAGCATGTAACCGGCTCCCAGGGCGAAGCCCATCGGGATCGCGCGACCCAAAACGGGGAACCGGCCTGGGCGCGCCACTGCGATCCCCAGCAGCCACGCCGGCCAGACGATGCCGGTCTCGTGGGAGAGGATGGCGGCCAGATAGGCTCCCAGGCCGGCGAGGACGCTTCCCATGGTCCCCCGGGAGCCGGGACGGAGGATCACCAGGGTGGCGATCAGCATCCAGAACAGGGCGAGGCTGTGGACAGATCCCATCACGAAGGCGATGGGTTCGTGCGCGAAGGGGAAGAGGCCGAACAGCGCCGTCGCGCTCCAGGCGAGGGCGGGCGAGGCTCCCAGGCGCCGGAGGACCACATAGCCCATGGCCGTGTTCAGCATGTGCGTGCTCAGAGTGAGGAAGTGGAAAACGGCGCCGTCGTAACCGAATCCCCGCTGGACCATCCAGAACACCGACATCGAGAGCGGCCGGTAGTGCAGGAAACCCTGAGCGCCCTGAAAAAGGGTGCGGGGATCTCGATGGGCGAGGACGGAAAACAGGAGATCGTCGGAGAAGAAGCCGACGGAAAGCACGGGCATGTAAAGGGCGAAGATCAGGAGGAAGAGGATGCCCCCACCCCAGGCTCTGCGGATCCGGAAGGGACGTTCTATCAGAAGAGAAGGTGGGAAGACGAGCGGAGCCCGCTGCATCGGCGATTCTTTCCGATCCATAGGTAAAGGGTACTGGTGGCAGGGACAGGGATGTGCTCTCTTATGGGCTCAGGAACACCCAGAGCGCCGGCCCGAAGAGGGCCAGACCGACCAGGACGGCGGCGATCGCGCAGAGCAGGACCATCCCGGCGGACACGTCCTTGGCGATCCGGGCCAGCGGATGAGGATGCGGGCTGGTCAGGTCCACCACGGCCTCCAGCGCGGTGTTGAGCAGCTCCGCCGCCCAGACCATGGCGATGGTCAGAACCAGGATGGCCCAGCGGAGCGCGTCGAAGCGAAGCAACCCTGCCAGGGCCACCACCATCGCTGTGATGACCGTGTGGATCCGGAGGTTCCGCTGCGTTCGCCAGGCATAGCGCAACCCGGCGAAGGCGAATCCGAAGCTTTCCCATACGGTGCGGGCGCGCACGCTGGACGTTCCTCCCATCACCGGGCGCGGCGGATTTCCTCCACGGCCTGAGGGTTCTCCAGGGCGGAGAGATCGCCGGGGTCCCGTCCGAGATAGATGGCGCGGATCACCCGGCGCATCAGCTTGGCGTTGCGCGTCTTTGGGATATCCCGAACGAAGCGAACCTCTTTCGGTGCCAGGGCTTTCCCCATCCGATGCGCCACGTGCTCGATCAGGGCCGCTCGCAGGGTTTCATCCGGCTCATGGCCGGGTCGCAGCACCACGAAAGCCACCGGGACCTCGCCCCTGATCTCATCCGGAACGCCGATCACCGCCGCCTCGGCGACGGCCGGATGCTCCACGAGCACCGATTCCATCTCCGCCGGCCCCAGCCGTTTGCCGCCCACCTTCAACGTATCATCCGCCCGCCCCAGGATATACCAGAAGCCATCCTCATCGATGTAAACCAGATCCCCGTGATACCACATTCCTTCAAATCGCGACCAGTAGGTCTCCAGATAACGATCCGGGTCTCCCCAGAAGCTCCGGGTCATCCCGGGGTTGACATTGCGGATCACCAGGAGGCCCACCTCCTCCCGCACCGGCTTCCCTTCTTCGTCCACGCAGTCCGCCTGGACGCCGGGGACCACGGTGTTAAACGAACATGGCTTCAGCGGGCGGACCACCGTGCAGCCGAGGATGCCGCCGAAGACCTCGGTTCCGCCGGAGTAGTTAATGATGGGGCAGCGCTCCTTGCCGACATGGCGGAACGTCCACAGCCAGGGTTCGGGATTCCACGGCTCTCCGGTAGATCCCAGAAGCCGCAGGGAGGGCATGGGATGTCGGTCAGGCCATTCCTCCCCATATCGCATCATCGCCCGGATCAGGGTAGGGGAGATCCCCAGGATCGTCACCCCGTGGCGCTCCACCATGGACCACAGCCGGTCCGGCTCCGGGTAATCCGGCGCCCCGTCATACAGGAAGCAGGCCGCGCCCAGGGTGAGGCTGCCCAGGATCAGCCAGGGCCCCATCATCCAGCCGATGTCGGTCACCCAGTGGATGAGGTCGTCGGGCTTGAGGTCGAAGAGGTGATACATATCCTGGGCCGCTTTGATCGGCGCCCCGCCGTGGACGTGGACGGTGCCTTTGGGCCGGCCGGTGGTCCCGGAGGTGTAGATGATCATGAACGGCGTTTCGCTGGGGAACGCGGGGGCTTCACCACCGGGGGAATGGGGGGCGGTGATCTCATGGAGCCACTGATCCCGACCCTCATGCCACGGGATCAGATTCCCGGCCCGGCGGACGACCAGGGTTTTTTCCACACCTGGGGCCCCCTGAAGGGCTTCATCCGCGATCTCCTTCATCGGCACGATTCGCCCCCGCCGGGGGAATCCGTCGGCGGTGATCAAAAAACGAGCCCCCGCATCCTGCAAGCGCACCGCCACCGCTTCAGGGCCGAAGCCGGAGAACAGAGGGATGACGATAGCACCGATCCGCATGGCGGCCAGCAGGGCGAAAGCGACCTCCGGGATCATCGGAAGGAACAGACCGATTCGATCCCCGGGCTGCGCACCCATCGCCTGAAGCGCCCTCGCCAGTCGGGCGACCTCCTCGAAAACCTGGCGGTAAGTGTAGCGACGGATCTCCCCCTCTTCCCCTTCCCAGATCAGCGCCAGCCGATCCCCTCGCCCGGCCTCCAGGTGGCGATCCAGCGCGTTCTCCGTAGCGTTCAGGGTTCCGCCCACAAACCACTGCGCCCACGGGGCCCCACGACTGAGATCCACAGTTTCGCGATAGGGGGTCCGCCAGCGGAAACCGGTATCTTCGAAGAACGCTTTCCAGAACCCTGCGGGGTCGGCAAAGGACCACTCGAGGAAGGCTTCATAGGATGGGAAACCCAGACGGCGCATCTGCGCCAAGACGTTGCTGTGTTCCACGGTCTGGGGATCGGGACGCCACGTGATCTGAAGGTTTAACTCCTTCATAAGGCCCCCCGGGATCAGGTTGGGAGTCCCCTGAGGCGGTGAGGAATGGAACGTCCGGTGCATGGGAGATTTTAGCGCGAATCGGGAAGGCGATCACCCAACCGTGGGGGAGGCCGCAGGGCTTTCCCATCTTCCTGACTGGATTCACGCTGCCGGCCTCTCTTAATCTTCACGCAGATAACGGAGCTCGTGGGCTTTGCGCTCCAATTCTTCCCGGAAATCCGGATGGGCGATCCCAATCAGGGCGCGGGCCCGCTGGCGGATGGTCTTCCCATAGAGGTCCGCGACTCCCCACTCGGTGACCACGAAGCGAACGTGGTTGCGGGTGGTGGTGACCCCGGCGCCGGGTTTCAGCATGGGCACAATGCGGCTGACCACCGTGCCGTCCTTCAGGCGGGCGGTGCTGGGGAGGGCGATGATCGGCAACCCCCCACGGGATCGCGAGGCGCCATAGATGAAATCCAGCTGGCCTCCCACACCACTGTAAAACAAATGGCCGATGCTATCCGCGCAGACCTGGCCGGTCAGGTCCACCTCAATGGCGGAGTTGATGGCTACCATGCGCTCGTTCTGGGCGATAACGAACGGATCGTTCACATAGTCGGTGGGATGCAATTCGATAATCGGGTTGTCGTGAGCGAACTCATACAGTCGCCGCGTGCCCAGCATAAAGCCCGCCACGATCTTCCCCGGATGAAGGGTCTTCCGCTCCCCGGTGATCACTCCTCTCTCCACCAGGTCGATGATCCCATCAGAGAACAACTCGGTGTGGACCCCCAGGTCCTTGTGGTGGATGAGGGACCGGAGCACCGCGTCCGGGATGGCTCCGATCCCGGTCTGCAGCGTGGCGCCGTCCGGGATCATGGCGGCGATGTGTTCCGCGATGCGTCGGGCGACCTCGGACTGCTCGGCCATATGGACTTCGGGGAGAGGATACGATACGGGGACGATGGCGGTGAGCCGGGAGATATGGATGAAACTATCGCCCAGGGTTCGGGGCATGTGCTCGTTCACCTCGGCGATCACCATGCGAGCGGAATGAGCCGCCGGCTTGGTGATCCCCACTTCCACACCGAAGGAGCAGAACCCGTGCTCATCGGGTGGCGAGACCTGGATCAGGGCGACATCCAGGGGAAGGCGACCGCTGCGGAACAGGCCGGGGATCTCCGAAAGGAAGCAGGGGGTGAAATCCGCCCGGCCTTCCTGGACTGCCCGGCGGACGTTATCACTGATGAAGAGGGTGTTCACCCGGATGTGCCGCTCCATTCCGGGGGCGACGTAATCCGCGGGGCCCACGGTGAGGACCTGCACGATCTCCACGTTCTCCAGGTTGGGGGCGTATTCCACCAGGGCAGCCAGCAACCGCTGGGGGACGCCACAGTTTCCGGACAGGAAGACCCGCATCCCGGATCGGATGTGGCGGCGGATCGCTTCTTCCGCGGTCATCAGTTTTTCCCGGTAGATCTCCATCCACGACATCCGAGGCCTCCCGGAAAGGGATTCTTCAGTGACGGACCGAGGCTTCCAGTTCCAGAACACGGGCCAGCTCCGGATGCACCACCCGGCCCTCCCGGGTGTTGACGCCGCGGGCCAGGGCCGGGTTCCGGGCCAGGGCCTCCTCCAGGCCTAGCCGGGCGATCTCCTCCAGGAACGGCCACAGGGCGTTCGTCAGCGCATGGGTTGCCGTCCGCCCCAACACGCCGGTCATGTTCGGCACCGCATAGTGGATCACTTCTTCCTCCACAAAGATCGGGTCCCGATGAGTGGTTGGGCGGCTGGTTTCGACGCATCCGCCCTGATCGATGGAGATATCCATAATGAGCGCGCGCGGCTTCATCGTCCGGACCATCTCCCGGGTGATGAGGATGGGGGCGCGGGCGCCGGGCACCAGCACCGCGCCGATCAGCACATCCGCGAAGCGGACGACCTTACGCAGGTTGTAGGGATGCGAGATCATAGTCACGACGTGGCCGCCGAGCAGCTCTTCCAGACGCTGGAGCCGGCGGATGTCCTTATCCAGCACGTAGACGCTGGCCCCCATGCCAGCGAAAGCCCGTGCGGCGTTCGATCCAACGACTCCCGCTCCCAGGATCACCACTTCAGCGGGGGGGATGCCTGGGGCACCGCCCAGCAGGATCCCTTTGCCGCCGCGGTCGTTCTGAAGGAGCGTCGCGGCGACATGGGCGGCCATCCGTCCGGCGATCGTGCTGATCGGGGCGAGGATCGGAAGGCTTCCGTCATCGGCCTGCACGGTTTCGTAAGCGATGGCGGTGACCCGCCGCTGGAGGAGGAGGTCGATCTTATCTCGACGGGCAGCCGCCAGGTGAAGGAAACCCATCAGGGCCTGCCCCTCGCGGAGCCATTCGAACTCCTCCGGAGTCGGCCGGGCCACCTTGACCACCAGATCTGCCCGTCCGTAGACCTCCAGGCCGGAATATACAATCTGAGCCCCTGCATGGCGATAGTCCTCATCGGTGAAACCCGCGCCAAGGCCGGCCCCGCTCTCCACCCATACGGTGTGGCCGGCCTGAACCAGCATCTCCACCCCCGCAGGGGTGAGGCTCACCCGATATTCCTCTGTCCGACGCTCCTTCGGGATCCCAATGTGCATGCGAACCTCCGCGATCTCCGGTCTATTCCGCTGGCGAATCAATGTCGCAAAACAGGTCTCGGGGAAAGCGCAGTCCCTCTCCGTTGCTCTGGAAGATTAGGGAGGAAAGCCAGCCGTGCAATGCGCAATTTCTATCATATAATTGAGAACGGATTCGTGCTCCGGAGGCCCAGATGTCGATCGCATCCAAGGATCTGCCTGTCCTCCTGAAACTGCTGGAACAGCATCCAGAGTGGCGGGAAGCGCTGCGAGCTCTTCTGTTTTCCGAAGAGCTGCTGCAAATGCCTCAGGAGTTTGAGGGGTTCCGGGCGGAGGTCTATCGCCGGTTTGCCGAGCTGGCTGAAGCACTTACTCGTTCGATAGAGGCGCAAACCCGCTTGATCGAGGCGCAGACGGGCGTGGCGGAGCGGGTGGCCCGTCTGGAGGAGGTGGTGGCGCAGCTGGTGGAGGCGCAAGCCCGTCTGGAGGAGGCGATGGCGCAGCTGGCGGAGCGGGTGGGCCGTCTGGAGGAGGCGATGGCGCAGCTGGCGGAGCGGGTGGGCCG